>CAZNOS010000009.1:13848-21998 GCA_964574775.1 Candidatus Woesearchaeota archaeon
TACAGAAAAGAATTGCACGTAAATACTGTTAAACTTTCTACTTGGTGGCAAGATTTGATAAGGGGAGATCCGGTTTTGATAAACGTATTAAGATATGGTGAAGCGCTCGTGGATTACGGCGGATTTTTTGCACCACAAAAAGTTTTATTACAACAGGGAAAAATACGTTCAACACCAGAATCAATTTATACATTGTTACAAAGAGCTCCGTCGCATATGGCAAGGGCTAGGGCGGCAATGATTGGAGTTGTAGATGGATTTTATTGGGCATGTGTTGATTCGGCTCATGCTGCATTAATTACTGCGAATATTTTACCTCCGTCTCCAGAACATATTTCTGAAATAATGTATGAAAATTTTGTTAAGACAAAAATGCTTGATTCAAAATATGTTGATTATTATTCTGAAATACGTACACTAATGAAAGACATAATGCATGGAAAAGTTACAGATGTTTCTGGCAGAAAACTTGATGAGATTAGAGCTAATGCAGATAAATTCGTCGGTGAGATGGAATTACTTGTAGACAAATTACTTAGTAAAAAATAAAATTAACTATTTCTTTTCTTCTTTTGCTTTAGCTATTGCTTTCTCTTCCTCAATTGCACTTGCGGCTGCTTCGAGCATTTTTTCTCCAGATAGTAATTCTATTACCTGTTGCGCATTTATGTTTGATTTGTATGTCGATTCGTATTTATTTCTGGCTTCATCGAATGCTTTTCCAGCTTCCATCTTTGCTTTTGCGTCTGCTGCTATTTCTATTGCGACTCTCATATCGTTAAGTTTCTTTAGAGCTTCTTCTTGCTCTGGAGATGCTTTTTCATATTGAGTTGCCACGGACATTGCTTGTGTCAAATAACTTGCAATTCCATATTTCTTGATTGCTTGGCCGGCTCTCATTTGAGCTATTCTCATATCTGCCTTTAGGATTCCACCTATTCTGCTTTCTAAAAATTTACCGTATGCTGAGCTTGGATCAACTTTCATACTTTTCATTTGTTCTGCCAAATATTCTTTTTGTAATTTTTCGTCCTTGGATGCCTTAGATATTCTATTCATTGCTTCTTGGGTTGCTTCAACAATGCTGACTACTGCATTATATTTGCTTTCTCTTTCGCTTCTTGTTTTTTCTTTTTCTGCATCTGCATCTGGTTTACCACTTGCCCTAATTGCTGGTGCATTAAGTGCCAACTTTAATCCGTCTTCTTCTGAAACTAATGATGCTAAATCTTTTATATTTTTTCTCGCAAATCCTTTCATGGCCTGTGATTCACCGCTAGCCATCGCTTCTAGGTTTTTAAGAGCGTATTCTGTGTCTCTTGTAGATGCAGATGGGTCAATCGTAAAATACTCTGCTCTAGACTCTGGTGTTTCAAGCTTAGATTGATGTAATTTACCTAAATGACTAAGATATTCGAATCTTTCTGCAAAATAGTCCTTACTAAACGGAGTATTCGCTTGAGTTTCCGAATAAGTAACTGGTTTCCTTGCGTCTTCTTTTTTTTCTGCCATTTTATTTCAAAATATAGAGTATTTCATTCTTTATAAACCTTACGGTTGTTGTATCTACATAGGAGTAACAAGAAACAAAGGTTTTAAAACTCATAAAAATCTGTTTGATATATGGTAGTCCTGTTGGAATATGATACGGATAAGATTGTAGAAAATCTTAGAGAAACTATGACGGAGATTGGAATTAGGAAGGATTCGGCAACGAGTAAATTATCGCACGATCTTGGCTGGGTTACGCAAGATTATATTTTGACTCATGATGTTATTCCAATCATAGAAGGTGGGCCACAACCCGAGCGTGGGCATTCTGCAAGGGTGGCTGAGTATGGCGTCGTTCTTTCTGATATTTTAAGATTTGGAAAACAAGAAAGAATTTTAAAATTCTTGGCGGATATTTCTCACGATAGAGGAAAATTAAAATTTAAAGATTGTTATGCAAAACTTGATTCTGATCCGACTGCTTTGTGCAAAATAAAAGCCGGACATATATCGCCAGAAAATCTTCCGTTAGAATATGGTCCAATCGTGGCTTCGGCAATAGAACAACATCATAGACATCAGAGAATAATTTCTCCTCCATATCCTGCCACACTGCGTCTTCCACAAAGTCCCGAAAGTGTTCTTCTTTCTCAGCTAATTGCTATTCCCGACTTTTGGGATGCGCTGACAGCAAGACCTTCTAAAAAAACTGGAGCGATACGTTCATATGCAGAATCTGCTGATTTATTGATGCAAGAGTATGCCGATATGAAAATAAGATATGATGGCTCTCTTTTTCCTGGGATAAATACAACTGGAAAAGTAATAGTGGAAAATTTTTTACAAGCCTTTGATAGATTATGAAGAAATTGATATAAAAAATAATTATCTTTGAAGAACGTTTCTTCTTGGAGTTGTATTCTTTTCGTGCTTAACTGACTCTGTGTGTTTTTGCGCTTTTGCTTCTGCCTTGTTTTCCTTTAAAGCCTTTTCTTGTAAAGATTTATCGTCTTCCTTTTCTTCTGTTTTAGCTTCATCTGATTTTTCTTCTGTTTTGACTTCTGCCTTTTCTTCTGACTTCTGAATTCTTGAAGATCTATTCTCTGCTTTTTGCATTTCATATTTCACATGATCTGGAATATCTGCTAATTCGACATAAACAATTCCTGCCCTCTTTATTGCCTTGACTTTTATTTTATGCAATGGATTCTTAATTCCTCTTGACCAAATTTCGTTATTTAGATAGATATTTAATTTAACTTTATTCAAATCTCTATTTTCGACCTTCATGTGTTTTGCAATAAATTCTTTTAAGGTTGTTATTGCTTTGTTTGCTTTTTTATAACAAGGAACTTTTAAGAAGCCACGTCTCATTGGAACTATATATTCTCTTTGTAGTTCAATTTTCTCTTCCTTATTTTCTATTTTTTTGTCAGCCATTTTATCCTAAAAAGTCCTTCCTCATATTTCTTGGTTTAATTTTCAATTTTCTATGTCTCCAGTTTCTTTTTACGTGAGTTATCGCGGATGGGTGCATTCTTTTTCCAGTTCCAGCCTTCTTGATAACAGCCCAGAATGGTGCCCACTTTGTTCTTTTGCCCCATTTTTCCAAATGAAGTTTTTTGCTTTTTTGATTATGTTTTAATACCATTACTCTTCGTCCTGTGCGAATTGCTCTTCGACATTTTCATTTAATTCTTCTTGAACTTCAACAACTTTTGTTTTTCCTATATATTGTGAAAGCGGTATTGCTTGTACTTCTGCAACCTTAATTGCGTCTAAGAAATCTCTTCCTTTCTTTGTTAATCTTCTACCGAATTGTGTGTCTTTTACTTTTTCTACTAATCCAGCTTTTTCTGACTGTTGTAAAATTAATCTAATTATTTTTCCAGATGATTTTTTGAATTTTGCTGGTCTTACTCCTCTATCTTTTCTACTTCCGTATCTTGTTCTTAGTTTTTCTACTCCAACTACTCCGTGAAGATATAATTGTCTTAATATAGAAGCTGTTCTCTTATACCAAAAATCTTTGTCTTCTGGAACTCTTTGTTTTGAAACTCCAGTTCTTACGAAAAAAGACCATTCTGGTGCAGATATTTCTTTAACGTCTTTAAGAGCTTCTGCTAAAGCTATATTAAATAATTGTGCATCTTTTGAAAATATTGTTCTTGCCATTATATTCTATTTGTGCTCGTTATGAAACGATAAATTGTCAACGTTCTTTCGAACGGAACTTTAACACGAAAATGGGTTGGTTTTTGGGTTTATAAACCTTTATTTTCTAATGTTTTTTCTAAATCTAAAAAGCGTACAGACATAGCCAATTAAACGATATGTATAATTTTTACCAAGTTTCTCTACTAATTTTTCACACATCTCTTTTGCTTCTTTTTTATCTCGACAAGCAGATTTTAAAATCGTGATTTTCATTCTTTCTTCGTTTTCAGATATTCTTTTGACTTGTTCCATAAATGCATCTGTTAGACCATTCTTTCCAATTTGCAATTGTATTGTATCGAATCTTCGTTTTTTGTCGCTCATTTTTGTACCGTTCTTTCGAATTTTATTATGTCTTCTTTTTTAGCAATTATCTCTTTATATTTCTTTACGCCAAATGTCCCGTTCGACATTCCAAGTGTTTTGAAAACGTCTGCTCCAGAAAAAACATGAATTTTTACGTCTTTCTTATTATCACGCCAATCTTGAGAATATTTCGCGCACATTACGGCAGCCTCGTAAATTTCAGATTTTACTACTTCATTTTCGGGTGCTTTTATATTTGCGAATGGACTTCCTGGTTGAGCAGTGTGCAAAACTATTTCGTTTTTTTGTAATTGCTTCACTAATTCTTCATTTGTATCTGCCGTCCTTCCCAGTAAAACCAACTTATTTGTAGATGTTTTATGTTGTCTAAGTTTGACTATCATGAAAAGTATACGTAAAATGAGTATTTAGAAGTTTGGGATTCCGAAATTTTAATTACTTTCTCACAATTAGATGTTCATATGGCATGTCCGGAGTTCCATTTCCGATTTGTTCTGCCCAGTATAGAGCTTTATTAGAATCAAATGCAAATCTTAATGGTAGTCTTCGATTCATTCCGAAAACGTCATATTCTCTACAATCATCCCGATAGGCAACTAAAAATCTAGCATCCTTTTCTACAGTCTTCTCGCCCCTAACACTCAAATTATTCGAATGGAATTCAGATGGACTTTCGCACAATTCAAATTCATCCCATCTTGGCCGTTGACCGTTCTTGAAATGGATTATACTAGCAGAGTTAAGCCCCATTCTTAAATGTTCAACTAATTTGGTCCCTTTTGGCTCATAAATTCCTCTTACGCCTAAAACAAAATCATCAAATGTTTCTGAAGTGAGTTCACGAATATTTAATCCTAAAACATAATTCACTATTTGATCATGTTTCATTTCTTCAAGTCCCATAAGAAATTGGATTATTTACCTTTTATAAATATTTATATTATTAACTAGAATTCTTCTTCCTCTTCTTTAGGTAACTCTTTTCCTGCACTTTCTTTAAGTCTCTTTAAAGCTGCTCTAACATTTTTGTTCAATTGCCTCATTGATTCTTCTAATTGTTCTTTGTTTTTCGTTCCAGTACAAACTAATTTACCGTTGCTGAAAAGCAAGAATGTTGCAGTTGGGTCGTTTAATTTATAAACTAAACCCGGAAATTGTTCTGGCTCGTATTCTGTATTTTCTAATTCTAAAGAAAGTGTGTTTAAGTTTAAATCAAGATTTATACTTCCTGATGCGACGATATTTTGAACGTTAATCTTTGGTTTGATTGTAACATGAACGCCGATCTTTTTTAGTTGTTTTATAACTTGATCAATAACCTCTCTAACTTGCGCAATAGATTTTACTCCAGTGCAAACTAAATTTCCGGATGAAAAAACTAAAACTGCGGACTTTGGTTTTTTGATTCTTAAAACTAGGCCAGGAAATGTCTCTGGATTATATTCTGTATTTGGCTGTGTTCTTGCTAATTTAGATAAGGAAACTTCCTTCTCTAATGATGTTGTCGCAACAATATTTTGAACTTTCAAAGAATCTTCTGGTTTTTCTTTAGCCATTGTTATTTATAAATAACGAGGGGCCTTTATAAAGGTTTTGCTTAACAACCGAGGAGAATTAATTTTGTGGCTGATTATTTAAATTCTGATTTGAAGTTGGCAATGGTGGATATTGCTGAATTGGTTGCGGTGCTGGATATTGCCCTATCTGCTGCGGCTGTACTGGGAACTGCCTTTGTTGGAGAGTCTGTTGTGGCATTTGCGGAGCCATTGGTCTTGGTGGCTGTGGATATTGTGGTTGCATTGGAGAGGGTGCTGGTTGTTGTTGATTTGATTTTTTTCCTCTTATTAGTAATATTACTAAAACTACGACTATAATTACTGCGATAACTCCCAATATAATTAGTATCAAAGAACGATTACTGGTTGGATTTTCACATATTTGTGATTCACTTGGCTTTCCGGTTTGCGTATTACATTTTTTAGTATCCGTGCAAGTTCTAGTTTGATTTTCATCTGCTGAACATTTTAACGGGGCCCAGTCTGTACACGTCCACATTGGAGAGCAGCTTGGTGCAACAACGTTACAACTTTCATTTAAAACTGGTCTTCCAGAGGTTGTATTACAATTGTTTACATCTGTGCAGGTTCTAGTTCTAGTTGAATTTGTACAGTTAGACCAAGCGGAGCAACTCCAGTTTGTAGAACAGCTTGTTGAAATTATTTCCTTAACGGCAGAATGTTCTAATCCTATTACAGTAAATGTACTATTTGTGATTGTACAATTATATCCATCTGATGAACCTGGACAATTTATCAAATATTCATCATCCTCATCGCAATCAGCGCTTATATTTGATATTAGAGAAATAGTTGTATCTTTTATACAAATCTGATCACTTGAAGAATTTTTCTTGTCAAAATAAACTGTTTTTTCGTCGCTAATTCCGTTTATAATAATATAACCAAAGAATGAACCAGCATTATTGAATTTAATAGTTGTGTTTTTCAAATCCACTGGGGAAGATGAAAAGTTGTGGTTGAATGAAATAGCAACGATTCCGTCTTTTCTTATTTGCACTGGCTGAAGTGTGCTATTAAGAGAGTAATTAATAGAATTATTTAATTGAGAACCAGAAACATAAACTGAAAAATTATACTCTGAGCTAAGAGAGCTTACATCACCAACGACTCCATTTAAATCGAAATCGCAAAATGCACTTGTAGTTGCAGGCTGTCCGGTTATACTGCCACAATTATTATTATCGCTATATGAAATTACTTTAGTTTCATTCGCGAAGCACACGCCTTCCTGCCTAGTCCAATTAGGAGTGCAAGAAGAAGAAATATTTGTTTCTCCATTTACATAAATAATAGACTCATCTAAAGAGATTTTATACACGGATCCAGCCATTCCCCTTGAAAAGTTCTTTTCTCCGATAGAATAATTTTCAGTATCATTGAAGTAATAAAGTTCTTGATTTATAGCCAATCCATATGTAGAAGATAACGACCAGGCGCCATTAGGAATTATTTTAAAAGTATTTGAAAATGTTGAATTGGCTTCTGCGGGGGTTTGGATTGAGGATGTCCTATTTTCTTCTTCTGATGAAGGAAGCATAAGTAATATTGCGCCAAATCTTTTAAACGGGTCATTCATATTAAAGTCACCAATACTCAAACCCAATGAAGTTGAGTTATAAGTAACTTTCTTGGCTAATAAAAAAGAATTATTTATCTCATTAGAAGAAAACAAAATGTAATATGTTTTACTTATGTTTTTCATAGCAAATATATAGTCACATAAATTATTATTTAAAGAGTCGTTTGTACTGAGTATTATACCTGTAGAACTTTCTTTAAAAATAGAATCCCAAAGTGCCTTAATATTGGACTCTGAACAATCCGATGGAATCGTGACCGGCGAAATTGCTTTTCCTGTGAGGCTGAAATAATGAAATCCAAAAGAAATAGTTATCAAAATCAAAACCAATATTGAAATCCAAAAATAATAATTTGTTTCGCCACTCTTTTTCATGAATATTATTGGAAATTTATGTTTTTAAGGATTGTTATTTCTCTTAGAAAACTTAATATATAACAAATATTAGTATATTTTATGGGGCAATATTATTTCGATATCGAAACCACCGGACTCAACCCCGAAGAAGATAAAATAATATCTATTCAAATTCAAGAACTAGACAGAAATACTGGAGAAAAAATTGGCGATTTGATAGTCTTGAAAGAATGGGAATCGTCCGAAAAAGAAATTTTAGAAGAATTTATTCTAGGAAGTGGAATCTTTGATTACCCGTTTAACTTTATCCCCGTCGGATATAATTTGGGTTTTGAACACAATTTTCTTATAAAAAGAACAGAAATTAACAACCTTCCCATAATAGACATTCTAAATAACCCTTTCATCGACCTAAGATCAATCGGAATTTTAATGAACCACGGAGAATTCAAAGGCTCTGGCCTAGATCATATCACGGGGAAAAAATCCGACGGAAGTGTTTTGCCAGAATGGTATAAAAACAAAGAATACGATAAAATTTTGAATTACGTTAAAGAAGAAGCTGACGAATTCATAAAACTTAATGTTTGGCTGTATAA
>CAZNOS010000010.1:0-21798 GCA_964574775.1 Candidatus Woesearchaeota archaeon
TATTATTGTCATCATTTCAATCGTCCCTCGCAATCTTTCTCAATTTCTATTATTCGTCTTAATTTAATCATTCTTTCTTTTCCCCAAATTCCAGTTTTTATAAAATCAGCCTGAAATCCAACCGCAAAATCTGCCAAAGCAGAATCCATTGTTTCCCCGGAACGATGAGAAAAAATAATTTTTATACTATTCTTCTTGCAAAAATCAATAACTTTCTTTACTTCAACGAAAGAACCAATCTGATTTGGTTTGACAATTATTGCATTAATTGCCTTGGCCCTGAAAGCTCTTTCTAATCTGTGAATATTTGTTGTGGTTAAATCGTCCCCAACAATTAACATTTTTCTGTTTTTCCTTTCGCAGGGAATGGCTCCTGATTTAGGTTCGAATGCATGGCAGGAGTTAACCTTCGATGACAATTCTTCAAATCCAGAAAAGTCTTCTTCTTTTAACGGGTCTTCAACATAAAATAAATTATATTTTTCAATCAGAATTCTCATATAATCAATTTGTTCAAGTCTGTCTCTAATCAAAGATTTATTTTTATATTGATAATATCCTTTCTCATCGCAAAAACTCGAAGAAGCAACATCAAGACCGATTCTTAATTGATACTTATTAGCTACTTCACTTAAAACATCTAAAACCTGTTCGTTGGTTAAACTTGTTTCCCATGCGTTTTCATCATTTCTCTTCATGAAAAATTTTCCATGCTGTCTTTTTAATAATTTTTTAGCATATAAATAAGCATGAATATTTTTTGTAACTGCACGAGAAAATTTTGTCTCATTCGGAATTAATTCAAACTCTTGAAAATCTGGTCTTTTCCCGTCAACACCGTGAGAATGCAGCCCTCCGCCTATACAATTTCCGACAGGCATAGGCATTTTAATTTCCTTATAATTCATAGAATCAAATACGAATCTCCAGAGTTCTTTTCTACTTTCCTTTGCGGCGGATTTCATTAGCGCCGTTTCAATCGCATAAACTACATTCCCACCTAGAATTCCAAAATCCGATTCAAATTGTTTTATTTTATTCTCAATTTCTTTTAAGTCATTTAGATTTTTTAGTGTAATATTTTTATTTCTTAGTTTTTCAAAAAAATTATTAGCAATTTTTACACTCCACACAATTCCTCGTTGATTATAGTCCGCGACTTCATTTTTGCCTTTCGATTTTCCGGCCGGTGCAGATGCCACGAATGAGCCATGCTGGCACTTAATAGAAATTTCCACAGTATTTTCACCTCGCGAATCCTTTATGATTCTCGCCACACCACTCTCTATAAACATAAAACTACCACTCAGAATTGATTAATAAATGTTTTTAATTCATGTAATTTAAAAATGTAGTTTCTTGGAATAATGTATGAAAATAAAAGACCTACCTAATTCTTCCAAACCCAGAGAAAGATTTTTAGAAAAAGGACCAGAATCCCTAAGCGATGCAGAGCTGTTGGCTTTAATCCTGAGAGTTGGAATAAGGGGGGAAAACGTTGTTGAAATGGCCAATCGATTGCTTTCTAACTATTCTTTAGAGAAACTATTTGATTGTTCACTCAAAGAGCTTCAACAAGTTAAGGGGATAGGGGAAAGTAAGGCTTTGGAATTACTAGCTATTAGAGAAATCGGTAAAAGATATAATAATTCTAAGAACCCCATAATTAAAATAACTTCTGCTAAAGATGTGTTTGATTATTTTCATGAAAATCTAAAAAACGAAAAGCAAGAAAATTTTATAGTTCTTTTATTAGACACTAAAAATAAAATTATAAAAGATGAGCTAATTACAAAGGGTGTTTTGGATGCCTCAATTGTTCATCCGAGAGAAATATTTAAACCCGCAATACGAAATTCAGCTCATAGGATTATTTTAGTTCACAATCATCCTTCTGGCGATCCTACTCCTAGTCCAGAAGACTTAGATATTACAGAAAAAATGAGAAAATCTGGAGAAGAGTTAGATATTAGGGTTTTAGATCATGTTATAATAGGAAAAGAGAATTATTGGAGTTGGGTCGAGAGAAGCTAAATTTTCTCGCACCACTCGCAAGTTTTTTTAGGACATTCTTCGTCTAATAGTTTTAAGGCCTTCTTCCAGGTATTCTCAGCACTTTTTACATCAACATCCATCTTTACTGGATTTGTATCAAAAACTACTTCTCCAGTTTCGGTAACGTGTTTTGGAACGTAGAATAATAGATAGAAGTACTCTTCCGTTTCATAGCCGTTTTTTCTTAGAAGAAAATTGTAAACGTTTTGTTGGAATCGATAATGTTCTGCGGTATCGTCTTTAACTGGGAAGCCTCTAGTTTTGTAGTCTAGGACTATTAGTTTCTTTCCTTTAACTAGAATATTATCAACGGCTCCGTGGAGTTCGTTTCCTTCTTCGTCTTTCCACGAGATTCCTTTAAAATTGCTTCTCCATAGTTTTAGCTTATCTTCGTCAGCGAATAACTTTAAGTCTTTGCAATCTTTGTGATTACATAATTCAGGAGGTAGCGTTCCTCTTTTCATGAATTTGTCGAAATGGGTTTTTAGGATATTATCCATTCCAGATGGTAAGGATGGGAATATACCTTGCGGACGTTTCCAGACTTTGTGGTGCGTAAGCCAGAAGCATCTCGGACATTCTTCCATTAGATTTATTGCGGTTGGTGAGAGTTTGTAGGGCATTGTTAGTATTCTTTAATTCCTAAAATGTCCCCCAGGGTTCCGAGAACTTTTGCTTTTGTCATTTTAGCATAATCTAAAATTTCTTTTGTCGAGGCATCTTTTTCTGACATTGAATAAAAAGTTTTTTCTCCAAGTAGAGTATAGTGCCAGGTGCAATTCATCCTATCTTCTTCTGAAAGCTCGTTTACTTTATTACACCAGTCAATTGTCGCTTTTTGTTTTTGCTTAACATTGTAATTATTCAAGTCTCTCTCGGCTTTCGTTTCAACTAAATATATTTTGTCACCTATCTTGACAATAAAATCTGGAAAATAATGAGCCAACAGCCCGTCTTCTCTAACGTAAATAATGTTTGCAAATATGAAGTCATACTCCCTAATTTTTATGAATTTTTCAACTTTAGAATCTGCATCAATAAATTCCACAAATGCTTTTTCAAAACCGCCCCTATTGGAAGGAAAGGCAGTTCTAGGATAAATTGTTTTAGCAACTTCCAAAGAGCAGGTTTCTCGCATTCTTATTTCTTTAACTTCTGAAAAGTATTTCTTAATTATCTTTGCATTTTTCACATCTAGGCTATTCTGTAAATCATAGATTGCTTTAGAGATATTCTTTCTTACGTGTTCTATTATTTTTGCACCTGTTGAAAGCAAGATTCTCCAGTTGTTTCCTTCCATAGGATTAAACTCTTCGTTGAAAAGTTTATGTCTAATATATTCATCTGTTAATTTAGCAATCCTTGCCGTATTTATTTGCATTATAGGAAAATCATGCTCACTGCCCTTTCTTTTCCCAGTTTGCACTTTAATAACAGAAACAGAATTAACCATTTTTTGTAAAAACTGTTGATAGCTCTTGGCTGAGAAAATTTCTGCCGTTACTTCATATTCACCAAATTTAGTATCTTTTGTTATTTCTTTACTGATAAACTTGTCTCCTTTTGTATCAAAGAGTTTCTTTAATTCTGACAAGTGAATTGGATAAATCTCTAAATTTTCTAACGTTAAATCTAAGGGTTTTAGTTCTTCTTCTTTGTCTTGAATAATTATTGGCCAAAATAAGTCATATTCTACATAGTCTTCTTTTAGCTTTATATTTAGTAAATCTCCCATCACTCTTGTTTTATCTATTTCGTCTGTTATTTCTGCAATATCATCTGAAGAAAGTTCGCTTTCGTAGAACTTTTCGTATTCTTTATGTTCAATAATGTGCAATAGGTCAATGTGGCTATCTGGCTCAATTCTTTTTTTCAATAAGTTTAATCTATTCCTTGCACGCAATTCTTCATATTCTGGACCCCTCCACATTAATCTTAAACCTCTTCCAATAACTTGTTCTAATAAAATAAACGAAGTACTCGAACGCAATGGAACAATAACGCAAATGTTATTTACATCGAAACCCTCTCTTAACATTAAAACTGAAACAATAACTCGCGGATTTTTGTATTTGTCTACATTGAATAACTTTTGTTTAACATCATTCCAATCTGATTCCGATAGTTCGCCTTTTTTATTAGAGTGAATTTCCATTATTTCTTCTTCTGACATTCCCTCATCTCTTCTAAGAAATTCAGTAACATATGGAACCACCTTTGTATCTTCACAAATTATTAACATTTTTGGATTTTTAGTTCCATCACTGTTAAACTCTTCAAATGCTTCTTCTAAAATCTTCAGTTTAGATAACCCCGCCCTAAGCATAACTCTTTGACCCCCAGATAATCCTTTAACGTCTTTCCCTTCTCTTTCTGCTTTGAAATCCAAATCTTCTGCACCCTCGCCCTTTCTTTTATCAATCGCAACAATTTTTACAAGCCCGGAATGAATGGCTTCTTTTAATTCAAAGTTGGTTATAATATGCGGAAAGAAATTTCTCGTTCTACTTTGTCCACTTCCTTTAACTGTGTAGGGTGTTGCTGAAAAATCAACTTGCATAAAATTTCCTTTTTTATTTCTTGCAATCTCCAAGACTGCATTTTGCCACTGTTTTTCTTCTGTATCTAACTTGGAATCATCTCCCCCTAAATGATGTGCTTCATCATTAATCATAACTAAATTTGGAAGATTTGCCAAAAAGTCTAATTGCTTACCTCTAAAATATTCTCTATCCAGTTCATCTAGGGAGTGCCCCGCGGTTGTTCCCGGTGTTTTTGGAAGAAGTTTTTTTATAATCAAATCTGGAGATTCCAATGGCTGTAATGAATCTGAGACTTCTACTTCTTCTGATAAAACATGCCAGTTAGTGATAGCAATCATCCCGTCATTTCTTTCTCCGATATTTTCTTTTTTTATTGTATTTGATTGTATAAATCCTAAAACTTCTTGTCGATAATTTGGAGGAATAAATAATTCTTCAAACTTCTTTACGTCTGATGTTTCGAAATTTCTAGATTTGTCTTCTTTTTGTTTTCCAAGATATGCGTCAAGTAATCTTTCATAAACAATTAAACCCGGTGCAACTAGTAAAAAATTCTTAGAAAATCTTCCAGATTTCTCCTCTTCGTATTTTGCATTTAAATATTGCCAAATCAGAATTGTATGCATGACCCATGTTTTACCTGTTCCCGTAGCCATTTTAATGCAATATTTTGGATGCTCGTGTTTTTCTTTTTTTAAACTGAAGAAATCCATTTCGGTTAGCAGTTCTGGAGAAATGGAGGAATACATATCTTTTACGTCTTTACATTTTAGGACTTCATGAATATAAATTGTGTTTAAAATTGCCTGCCATTGACCCCTATGAAAGTTAATATTTCTAACTTCTGCGAAGTTTCCGTTTGGATTCCAGAAAGTTAGTAATTCTCTAGTAACTGGAGAAACTTTTTCTAGTAAACTTCCGTCTTCAAATTCTTTATTTGCTTGCTCACTAACTATTTTGGCAAAGTCTAAGGGAATTTCTTTTGATGCAGAAGATTTTTTGGATGGCATTTTAAGTATATTTAACCTCTTCCTCGAACGATTCTTTATCTTCTTGAGAAAATTTAGCATGTTTGAAAGTTTTACTTTCTCTTTGCTTGTTTTCGGCCTCTTCCTTTGCTTCTTGTTCATAATCTTCTTCGCCCATCAGAAAGTTACTCCCAATTTAATTAAAACTAATAGAAGCAACCCAAAAAAGAAAGCGATTGAAGATACTTTAAAGAAAAATAATTTATTATCCAATTTACTATTCTGATTTTTTATGGCTAAATCATACTGGTTTTTTAAAACTAATAACTCTTTTTTATAATCATTATCTTGATTATGCTCAAAATTTATTACATCTAATCTTTTCGGCCATAAACCAGCTAAACAACATATAAATGAAATTCCGATTAATACCAAAGAAAAAACATATACTACTTTTTGCGACTCCACCAGTTTTGTTATATCTATGTATTGAATAGTTATTCCGATTATTGCTAAAACAATTATAAGAAGAGAAGAAATTTTAGAATCGACTTGTGCCCATTCATTTCTCCTAGACAAATATTCCTCTTCTCCCACTTCTTGCCAAATCTTTAGGCTTTTTTCATCATATCCTTTTTTATTTAAAATTTCTTGTTTAATTGTATCATTTTCCGTTCTTCCATCATTTTTAATAAAAATCCATTTTAAAAATAAAAACATGAAGAATAAAAAAATAAGAGTTATAGCAGAAGGTAATAGTATTTTCATCCATATGCTAGAAGCGTTCAAGAGTTCAAACGACAATTGCCAACAGGCAACAACTAATCCTCCAAAAACTCCTGCAGTAATATCTCTTGAAAATTCCCTCCATTCTTTAAAATTCATTATTCCCCTAGACATTCTACTTTACCTCCTCAACAGCTACGCTCTCAAAACCAAAAACGTCTACTGCTTTTACGCAAACTGTTCTTTTCCCCTTAATTTTTGGAACTTGAAGCTTTGCTTTGCTTATAACTCTTAGATCATTTCCGTCATTATCTGTATTTTCTCTGTAATCCTGCCATTTGCTTCTGAAAACTTCTCCGTCGTAATCTGGGTCTATACTCCAATATTCTATTAAGGCAAGAGGGTCTTTTTCAATTACTTTTTCTAACTTTTCTTTATTCTCTTGATCTAAAGGCAAAACATCAGGAGAAAGTAAAATGTAATCATCTAATTCAACATCTAGATCTTCATATTCGCCCACGTCTTTTCTTCTTATTGGTTTAACCTTCAGATATTGTAAAGAGGAAAACTTTATTTTTCCAGAACGTATTAATTGGTCATAATTTGATTTACTTCTCAATTTATCTAGTAAATCATGCGGAATAACTAAAACTTCAAGTGCTTCGTCCTTTAAACTTTCGATTGCTTTCCCGATATCCGTAACGAAATTCCATCCTAAAACAACTACTTTATCGTATCCTAGTTGTGCTCTCCACTCTTGAGCTCTCTTCAGAGAATTGTAACCAGTTAATTTTGTTGGAGATTCAACATAAACTAAAGTTTTTCCATTTTTTATATATCCTAAATTTGAAGGGATTCCTTGCTCGGCGGGAAAGCCTAAAGCCCCATATAAATTAACAACTACTTGAGATAAATCTCCAATTGTTTTAAATTCAGATTTCTCAAATTGCTCTTTTTGATAATCTCCAATAGATTGATATAAGAATGGTTTTGCATCTTGGTCAATTAATCTTTTTCTCATAATCATACAAGCCGGTTTTCCCAAGTCAGACATAATCCATTTTCTCCCTAATTTTTCAGCGACGGCTCCAGTTGTTCCTGAACCTGCGAAAAAGTCTGCTAAGACTGAATTTGGATTTGATGATGCTTGAATTATTCTGGTCAAAAGCGATTCAGGTTTTTGAGTATCATAATCAATGAATTCTTCTGAGCCTCCCTGAAGAGGAGATACATTTTTGTCTACCCACACATTGGTAGCTAAAATTCCTTCGATTTCATTCAAATACTGTTTTTTTGAATATCCGTCTTTAGCCGTTCCATAAATATAACCATTCTTATCCATTTCATCTAATCTACTAGTTGAATATAACCACTGTGCGTTTCTACCTTTCCATTCAAAACTTCTTCTTCCAGAACTTGCTTGTCTCCCTCTTGCCTCGAGCATTATTAACCTAAATTTGCCCTTTTCATCTTCATGATTATATGGGGCTTCTTGACTCTTCTCTAATGGAACAAAGACTTTGTTGAAAATATAATTAGAATTTTTTGTATAGAAAAAGATATTATCATAAATCTGAGAGAAAAATTTTGATTGTGCATTTGGGATATTTCTTTTTCTCCAAACAATATCATTCCTAAAATTATCTTTTCCAAAAATTTCGTCCATAATTACTTTAACATAATGCCCAACGTGCCAATCAATATGAACATAAATTGAACCCTGCTCACTCAAAAGTTCCCTCATTAGAATTAATCTCGAAACCATCATTTGTAAATAAGAAACTGTCCCGTCTTTCCAAGTGTCTGAATAAGCAAATTGTTCTATTACCGTAGGCTTTTGTTCAATATCTGTTCCTGGAAGATGAATCTTTGTTCTATAGTCTGCTTTGCTGTCAAATGGAGGGTCAATATAAATCAAATCAATCTTCCCCCTCATTGAAGGAGTATTTGTCGCAGGGTCGCCAGCCAAAAGTGCTTGCATGGTCAAGAGATTATCTCCATAAATCATTCTGCTAAGCATTTCACTTTTATTTACTTCTTTAACACTTTGTCCAGTAAAAGAAGAAAGTCCTCCTTGTGCTTTAGTCGGTAAAACAAGTTCGTTAGTCTGCAAAGTTATTCTGTTCTTTTCAGAAAGTCCGTCGAGCATTTTCTGCGCTTCTTTCTTTCCACGTTCTATAATTCTGGGTAGTTCGAATATTAATGATTTTTGAGAGCTATATTTCTCTTTACTTTCGGAGACTTGTAATGTTTCAACCTTTTCAGAATTAGAATAATCCCCCATTATTTTAAAATCCCTATTTGCTTAAGCAAATTCATTCTTTTTTCATGCTCTTCAGGAGTTATAATTTCCTTCGGCTTATTTGAGTCTCTTTCTCGCAGCTCTGCCTCAATTTTACTCTGTCTATTATCTATTTCTATTCTGCCTGCTCTTCTCCGAAGTGGTGCTACCGCCATATTTTATACCTTGTGAGTTCTCTTCGCATTTTCAACACCCTACTAATATATGAACCAGTATTATATAAAGATTGCTACACACTTGTAGTATGTCAAGAAAAGCAAGGCAAAATGTCCGAGTTGGTATTCTTAAAAGATTAAAGGAAAGTAGTAGAAAGCTAACCTATACGGAGCTTCAACAAAAGCTAAGCACTAATTATGATTCAGTCAAAGAAAATTGTGATGAGCTTGAAAATTACGGGCTTATAAAGGTAGAACGAAAGAAAGAACACCCAAGAAACAATCATGATTATTTTGAGGTCAGTTTAACAGAAGCTGGGCAAAAAACTAAAACCGAAGAGAAAAAATTTTAAGCAATTTAACTGATTAGAAACTTTTAAAAAGACTTACTTACTTAGTTAGCTATCTGGGTAAGTCCTAGGGAGGTTTGTGTACCGGAATGGTGCACCTTGTCTTAATCTCTAGGGTCCGGATAACTTCTCGAAAACCTCTTTCTTTATCACTATTTTATCTTTAACTAAATCCATATATTTAGAATCTTTGTATTCATAATTCCTAAATATTGCCCAAGAAACGAAATCGAGAACCTGCAAGCATCCTTCTTTTTGTGAGTTTTCATGCTTTATTATTAAATTGCAGTTACTATTTTTTTGATTTAGATTGTTTCTTATATAATTATCAAAATCTTCTCTTAAAGAACGATTTGTTTTAGATTTGTCTACTATTAAACTAACATGGCTATTATCCAAAGAGCACTCATTTAAAATCAAGTTAGAGATGTAGTTATACAATTTATCCTTTTTATTTTTGAGATATTCATAAACTTTTGATTTTTCCAATATTATAACAAATATCTCGGAGTTGGTTCTATTAAGTCGAGTCAAAACATCATTTCTTATTTTATCTGTACTATTATTTCCCTTTAGCTCCGGATATTTTTTCATCTTCTTCTTGAATATTTTTTCTCTAACCTTCTTCATTATTCGTCTTAACTCATAAATTTCACCTTCATCGCAAGACAAAAGTGTAATCACAAAATACTTACTAGATCGCTCTTTAAATCCAAGTTCACCGCTCTCATCTAAGAAGATATATTTCACAATATGAATTATAAAAATGATATTTATAAATCCTAATAAATCTTACCTAAATCTCTCCATACAATAATCAACCAATTCTTCGTCTACTATTTGTCTAGATTCCGTATCTGTTCGTATCATAAAAATTTTTCTACCTTCAAGATTTAAAAAAATTCTAACATCAGATTTATTTATTTTTACCAAGCAAACAATTTTATTTTCAAATTCTTCAAAATATATTGATATAAATCTACTCAAGGAATTGTAAACTTTCGGTGGAAAGTATGATCTTATTATTTCGTCTATAATCATTCTTTTATAGCCATCAAGAGACGTATCTTTTTCTAATTGCTTCAATCGTGCCAAGTCGTTCTCTATTCCAACAACTTCATATTTAGAATCAGATTTTTTTTCTTTTATGCCTATCGCAAGTGTTCCGCCGTCTGAATTCATGAAAGCGGCAATTGATTTCGCAATAATTACTTTTGATGTCTTTTGTTTATAGGAATGTAAATCATTCGATTTGCTTTCATTTATTTCCTGGGATTTATACAAAACACTCCAAAGAGCATCAGCCTTAAATTCAATTTTATAACTTTCGCCCTTCTTTATTAGTATCTCTATCTCCGTCTTAACCTTTCCATCTATAATCTTAACAATTCGTCCTATCTCTCCAGTCTTCAGAACGACCATCAATTTTCTCCCATCCTTCTTGATACCAATTTCTTCAACCGTTCCAGAAACATTTTTCCCCTCTCTCGTTAAAATTTCAACTTTTGTTCCTTTTTTGACCTCTTCTTCCATGCTATACTAAGAAATGAATTCTATAAAAACATATATGACTATTATCGGGTGAAAATTAATCACCTTTTTAACATCCCTAAAAATTAAGAGATAATAAATAATAAATTATTAGACACGAAGTCTATTTACTCGCCATCAGATTGAGATGATTCAAAATCATCTTTACCCTCACTTGCTTCTTGAGCTTGTTTTGGTTGTTCTTCTCGTCTTGGCCTAAATCCTGAACCGCCGTTTTCAGCATCTTTTCTTTTGAAAAAACACTGCTTGCAGAAAACTGGTTTGCCTTCTGTTGGCTTGAATGGTACTTCACATTCTTGCTTACAATCGGAGCAAACTGCCTTATGCATTTCTCTAGGTCCATCATTAAAGCTTCTTTTTCTGAATCCGCCGCCTCTGCCGCCACCGAATCCGCCTCGATCGCCGCCTCCAAAGCCACGTCCTCTGTTAAAACCTTCCATTAGAAATCCTCCCTTGTCGTAATTTGATTAGAAATTTTTTGTGCATAATTATTCTTCAGATCCGCCTTCGTCAGAGCCACCGAGGTCTTCTACGCCAGATTCTCCTTCTACTTCTTCCTCAACCTCTTCATCAGATTTCAGGTCTGCAGTTTCCTGAGCCTTCTCTTCCTGTACAACTCCAGCGGTTTCAGCTTGCTCTTCTTTGTCTTCTGCTCCTTCTTCTGATTCTTCCTTTTTCTCTTCCTTTTCTAATTCCTCAACCTTTAATTCTTTTAATTTCTCGTCTCTCTTAATCGGTAAAGGTCTATTGATTGTTATCGGTAAAACGCCAGAATCTAATTCTTTCATTGCAATTTTCAAAGGATCATAACTTAAATTTTCTAAATCTTCGCCTTCCATTTTCATCAAAAGTGGAGCATCCATAGAAATTTGCAAAGCTCTAGCTCCTAAAATTCTTGCTCTTTCATATTTAGAAAATTCTTGTTTTGCTTTTTCTGCCATTTTACTTCCAAACCATATCGGTTACTTTTTTGTGTAATCCTTTAAAACTATCTTCAACTAACTTTAAAATCTTTTCCATATCATCTTCCGAGATTCCGCCTTCCTTTCCCTTCTGCATTGCAGTAATTCTAACTTCGCCATCATTGTCTGCTAAAGCCATACCTAGTCTATAGTCAGAAATTTCTTCTTCTTCAAGAGACGGATCAAGAACAAAGGCGTCACCAACCTTATGAACCGTCAAATTGAAAGACATTTTCTCTTTGCTTAATGGTAAAGATGTTTCACTTAATTCGTGTTCTACTTTTCCTTCTTTCTCATTGTAAACTGGAAATTTTGCATGAGACAAAGCTATTAGTCCAGCTAAAGCAGCAACGTCAAATAAATTTCCGTCGTTATTTATAGCATAAATATCCAAAGATATTTGCCAAACTTTCTCGCCAGATTTAATACATAACTTTTCCCAATCAATTATTCCGGATTCTCTAATTCCTCTATCAATAACTCTTGCCATCTCAACAGCCTCAATTTTTGGAGCTCCCAAATCAAAATCGTTATCAGCCATAGCACCAAGTTCCAAAGTTACGGATAAAGTTCCTTCGTTTGGTCCGTCAGGATATGGTTCGATTGTAGACATTTTAACTCCAGCATAAACTTCTGTTTTTCCAAGTTTTACAGAACAGGATCCTTCAGCATTTTCGCTAATTCCAAGTTGAACTTCAAAGTCTCTAAACTCATCTAACTTTCTACCATCAAATCTTTTTCCTTGTTTGATATATTCAACTATTCTTCTTTTTTGTAATGCTGGTACGCTCATCCTTTAATCTCCTTGCCCGGTTCTTTTAAGGCTTTCATTTGAATTTCATTTATTTTTTCACAAGCTTTTTTAGCCATTACAATAGACTCCTTCAACTCCGGTATAGAAATCTTTCCATCTAATTGTAGTAATGCGATTTTTTTAGTTCTAGAAGTTAAACAAATTGGGATATCAGTCGGACCTTCGCCTTCTTCGAAATCTTCTTCTTCTTTATCAACATCAACAACTAAAGTTTTGTCCATTTTACCAACAGCAATAGCGGAAACCATCTCTTTCATTGGAACTCCAGCCTGAGCCAAAGCCATAGCAGCAGCATTCAATCCAGCTACTCTTGTTCCAGCATCTGCCTGTGGAATTTGTACAATAACATCAACTACAGAATTGGGGAAAGCGTCCAAATCAACAACTTCATTCAGTGCCCATTCGCTAACCTTTCCAATTTCTTGCCCTCTTCTCGAGCTTCCAGGTTTGATTCTATCCCATACAGAGAAAGACATCATTTGATAAGTAACTCTTAAAATTCCTTTTTCCGGGTTTTCCATGTGTTTAGGATGTAAAATTCTCGGTCCTCTTACAACAGCAAGAGCCCTTGTTTTTCCAGATTGATACATTGCGGAACCATCAGCAGAGGGAACAACTCCAACTTTTGCAGTGATAGGTCTAAGTTCATCGAACTTTCTTCCATCGAATCTTTTCTTGTAAGCGCTTTCTGTCTTTGCCATTTTATGCATCCACCTCTCCCGTTGTCTCTTCTCTAGGTTCTTCCTCTTGTGCTTGAGGCTGAATATCTCTTGATTTTATTTTTTTGCCAAATTCTTTCTCTATGAAATTTTCAACTTTTTCAGTTAATCCAGCAACAAATGAATTTTCACATATGAATTCAATTATTTTCTTTGCAGCTAATTCGTCCTCAATCTTTTGAGATTCTACCCAAATAACTCCATTTTGACCAACTGTAATATCACAACCAGTTGCTTCCTTTATTAAATTAACCATACTTCCCTCTTTACCAATTACTCTCGGTACTTTGTTTGCATTAACCTGTATAAGTTGTCCACCCTCAACTTTTCCAAATCCTCTTAATTTTATAGATAAATCAATATTATTTCCATCTGTTGAGAAAACTTTAGCACAAACAACGTCGCCAAAATCTAAAAAATCTCTTAATTCGCCCTTTCCAATATATCTTGGAACTTCAGCGACATTCAAAAATCCATTCATATGAGAACCAAAATCAACTAACCAACCCTTGAAAGTTACTCCAACAATACTACCAATTATAACGTTTCCTCTTCGTGGAGCATAAACACCAGATAAAGGTATAACTCTAACAAGTCTATCGGTTAAATCAGCCAAGCCATATCTACCAGCAACAATATCTTTCTCTTCTCTTCGTGTTCCATCGCCCGGCAAGAATTCATCACCCTGAATAATCGTTTCGCCAGGAACAACAATCTTTCTTTCTTCCATTGTGTTCAGTCATTTCTACAAAACTTGGTTTATAAAGGTTATGGTAAGAAACAGTTAGTAAACTGCTTTTCCAATATGGACCGAACATATCTTTCGTTATTTTTTGCGAATGCTTGCAGTGCCTCAGCCTCACTCATTATGGCATTTATTAATCCTAAATAATTTTTTGCTGGTTTTTTATGATGAGCAGATATTCCGTTTAGTATAACATGACCTAAATAGAATGAAACTTCTTTCGGTAAACTTTCTGCAAAAAGTTCATTTTGGTTTTCGGGTTGAAGTGGTTCAAAACTTTGATATGGAGTCATTCTTTTACCACCAGGATCTCCAGCCCCTTCCTCTATCAGTGGATCCGACTCGGTGATATTCTCTCTAAGTCTCTGTAATTCCGCCTCTTCTCTTCCTGGGGCATAAGTTACAGATAACCAAGGATTTCCCTTTATTGGAAGCCAAAAATGTGTCGCCGAATCTCCTTCTTCTTTTCGAATGTACCACTCGTAAAGATGATTAAAAAACGTGTAAAAAGAACGAGACT
Source organism: Candidatus Woesearchaeota archaeon (assembly GCA_964574775.1). Classification (GTDB taxonomy): domain Archaea; phylum Nanobdellota; class Nanobdellia; order Pacearchaeales; family GW2011-AR1; genus CABMGO01. The sequence continues at coordinate 14,411 of CAZNOS010000010.1, forward strand.
GTAAATCGAAAGTAGCTAGTCCTCTTGCGGTTGAACCATCCGCATCTTTTTCTCTTGAAAGTACATCTGCGACAGCCCTGTGAATTATTCCTCTTCGCGAATTAAGTTGACAAAATTCTCTTGCTACTTCGACTCGATCTTCCATGAATAATTTATTAAAAATACCCTTTTAAGGATTTATATACCAGTATCCCAAATCTTTATAAACATAAGAGCACTAATTCAATAATGGTGAAAAAGGTGCGTGTTGTAAAAGTCGTTTCTAAAAAAATGTCTGCTGCTAAAAGGGAAGAGCTTCTAATAGAAAATTTTATTGGACTTCAAAGGGCGATGATCAATCTTTCTGTTAAATTTGAGAATCTATCGGACAATATTTCTAAATTATTGAGCGTGTTTGAACTTTCGGCGAAAGATATTGTTGCAAACAAGGGAAGACAGTCTCCAGAGGTTGACAGAGAACTAATGAGTAGAATCAATATTCTTTTGGATCAAAATAAAAATTTAATGAATAGTGTGAGAAATCTAGAAAATAAGCAGAGAGAAACTCGGTCTTCTACACAATCGATACAATCTCCCCAACAATCTAGTATTCCACAGGGTATGCAACAATCACAGCCGCTTCAACAAAACCAAATCAAAAAAACAATTGTTCAGACAATATGAGTTCTATAGCGCATCAGTCTCCGATAGTGAGAGAGATGGTTCTGAGGATAATTTCAAAATGGGACTTTGATTATAAAAGAGAAAGACACAGAATAGATTCAGATATGGTTCCGAATATTTCTGAAAAAATACACACAGAAAGAAGTTTTCGGGAAAGTGTTCTTCAACCACAAAAAAGTGAAGTAGAAGAAAAAATTACACAACACGCAGTTCCATTTAGGGTTCAAACAAAACAAAACATACAAAAAATAGATCAAGAAAATCAACCACAAACTATTCAGCCAGGATACGGACGGCTTACGCCGATGATAAACGATCTCAGTATAAGTCATATAACCGTCGGTCAAAATAATCAAGTAAAAATAATCAAAAGAGGTCGTGAACAATCGATTAATATTATTCTTACACAAGATGAAATGAATTCTATATTGCAGTACTTATCAGAAAAATCCAGAATTCCACTCACTACCACAGAAGGCGTTTTTAGAGTTACGGTAGATAATATGTTATTTAATGCGATAATTTCAAAAGAGCTTGGCACAACTTTAATGATAAAAAAGAATTTTCAGCCATCTCCAGATTTAAGAGAGGCATTCCAGCAATGACAAATCAACTAACGAAACAATCAGTCGAAAAGTATAGAAAAATTACCGAAAAAGCATTTGGTATCGCGAAAAAATCTATATCGAAAAATAAAGAATTGGACGCATCCAAAATAATTGAAATGGTAGAATGTTATTTGTCAGATAGCAAGCACTTCGAAAAAAAAGATGATTTAATTAATGCATTTGGAGCCATTTATTATGCACACGGCTGGATTGACTGCGGCGCAAGATTAAAGATTTTCGATGTCACAGATGACAATTTATTCACGATTTAAAGATAACAAACTTTTTTAAACGTTCTTTTATTAAAGATTATATGAAAAAGAAAATTTGGGTCATATCTTTAGGGGGAAGTAAAATAATTCCGGAGGAAGTCGACTTAAACTTTATACAGGAATTCAGAAGAGTAATCCTGAATCAATCTAAAAATTCTAAGTTTGTAATTGTTTGTGGTGGTGGAAGTATCGCAAGAAAATATATTACAGCATTAAAGTCAGATAAGAAATCAGATTATTTACAAAGTCTGGCAGGAATATCAGCCACTAGATTAAATGCAAGGGTTATGTCTTATTTTTTCGGAGAAGACCCAGAGAAAGGAATTCCACACGATATGAAGCATGTTGAATCACTTTTACAAAAAAATGATTTTATTTTTTGCGGCGGATTAAGATATGCACCAGATCAAACATCAGATGCAACAGCGGCTAGATTAGCGAGTCATCTCGACGCAGAATTCGTCAATATTACTAACGTAAAGGGATTGTTTACGGCTGATCCCAAAAAGAATAGAGAAGCTAAATTTATAGAATCTATTTCTTGGAAAGATTTCAATTCTATGGCAAATAAAATTAAGTTCAGCGCGGGACAACATTTTGTTTTAGATCAGAGTGCAGCCGAGGAAATAATGAAACACAAAATCAACACATATATCGTCGGAAATGTTAGGGATTTCGAAAAAGTTATTTCATCAAAACCATTTATTGGAACAACAATCAGTGGATAATTCTAATTAGTATTGAAAGCAATCTCTTACTTGTTCAGAGGACATTCCCAGAGAAAATCCAATTGAAGACGCCTGTTTTTCGTCGATTAATTTTTCAGTTGAATCAGCAAAGCTAGCAAGCTTAATTGAACACTTAGCCTTTCTACATATCTTAATATTTTGAATAATTCTAGAAATTAAAATAGCTCTTTGTTTTTTGTCTTGAATATTATTTATTACCGAAATAGCAAAGACGATTTGAATATTTTTATCTTTAGCAATTTTTGCCGTAACGTGGTTTAATCCAGAAGAACGCTGTTTCAAACTATCTTTTTGCCATGTAAGTTCTGGAGAAATAAGATAATTTATTTTCAATGTTTCAAGAGCCCTTCTATTAAATTCGTCATCTCTTCCAACGACGCCAATTTTTATAGTTTTATTTTTAGATTTAATAAATTCAATAGTTCGTCTACACTCATTTTCGTCGGCATCAATTAAAAAACCATCACAATCAAAATTTTTCACATCCTTCTTTTCATGTATTAATACGAAAAATAAACTTCCAGGATTTTTAAAAAGAGTTATATCAACAGCCATACAAAATATAAGAAATTAGAGTTTTTAATATTAATTACTTAACTGGTTTTAATGAAAATTCAGTATAATGACATTTTCCGCAATACAATCTATCTTTTGCAACCATCAAGAAAATTCCAGGTCCACATCTCGGGCAATACTTTGCTCTTATAACCTTGTCGCCCTGAATAGTATATTTAGAACTTTTCTTCGACGTAGGTTTATTCTGATGTTTTTTCTTTCCTTTAATTTTTGATTTTATTGCCATTATTTTGCTCCTCTTGCAGCTTCAGCAGCTTTCTTAGCTTCAGCAACCAATTTTTTTCTAACTTTTCTAGGTATAACTTCGATTTTGTCTTTATCAACCTTTGTGTTATATACAACAGCATCAACATCAAAACTATTTTTTCCAAAGCTTCCCTTTATTTGTCTAACAACTGTTAATTCAACATCTTTCTTTAATGCCTCAGCAATATCTTTCTTTGATGGATTACTATCGGAAGAAACGTTCAAAATGAATTCTTCTCTGTTCAAAGAACCATTCTTAATATGTGAGATTATTTTGGATTCCATTTTATTTTACTTTTAATGCGAATCTTCCCTTGGAAGATATTTTTAAATGATGAGCAATCAATGATTTTTCTGGATTAAATACAACAGCTTCTCCCTTAAATCCTTCAGTAACAGAACTATCTCCACAGTTTGTACACTTATCGCCTTCAAATATAGTTCTGCACTTTAAACATGCTTTTTCTTTTGCCATTATTTCTTTTTCTCCTTCTTTGGTTTAGCTTCCTTTACTTTCTGACCAGCAGGGCTGACACCCGCGTGTGCCTTTGCAGCTTTCTTTACTTTTTCTTTGTCGCTACTTATCCAGTCAAGCTTTCCAAGTCCTGGCTGTCTCATTGTTAAACCAATCTTTGGATCTTCACCTTTATATGAAATTGCAACAACTCTAGCCATACATTCATCGCCGACGTTCAATGATCTTTTTCCGTCCTTTCCGGTCAAATTTCCACTCTTTGAAAAAGAAACGAAATCGTCCATAGCTTGAGAAATATGTATCATTCCTCTCAATACGCCCATGTCGATAAATGCTCCAAAATTTGTAATTTCTTCAATACTGCCATATACAATTTCTTGTAATTCTGGTCTAAAAACTATGATTTTGAATAGAGACTTATAGTATGCAGCACCGTCGCCAGGAATAATAATTCCATCATCAACAGATAATACTTCTAAAACATCGACTACAGTTCCAAGTTCTTTATCTTGAAAATTAGAATAGCTCTTATGTAACTGTTCCTTTACAGCATCAGCTGTTTTTAAACCAAAGAGCTTTGGCTCGACCCTTACATAGTCCTCAACTTCAACTAAATAGAACATGATTTTACTAGAAAAAGTTGGTTTTTAAAGGTTGTGCTTGCACTAAACTATCTCGACTCTTTTAACGTCCTTAATAACCATAATCTTGTTCTTCACCTTATTCTTCAAAGCCTTATCGAGCGTGGCCAAAACAATGTCTTTGTCTTTGATATAGTCAATAATTCCCTGATCAACATTTTTATTTTTCACAGAAACAATTTGCGGATTAATTAATTTCACCAATTCAAGCGCTAGTTTTGCTGCATCTTTATCCGCACCCTTAACATCTTTTCTGATGGATAAGTCTCTTAACTCTGCCAGAACCTCAAACGGAATAAGCCATTTTATTTTATCACCGATGCTATCATTCGCAATGCTAAAAAAATCAATTTTTTGTTTTACACACGTTAAAATAAAATTTGTATCAAGTAATATTTCCATAATATATGAAAAATGCACAACTTTATATAATTTTCTTACCTTATAAAACAATGAAAAAAGCGGCTAAAGATTGGATTTATTGGACTCCAAGGATTATATCAATAGGCTTTATCTTATTTCTCACAATGTTTTCATTAGATATTTTTGGAAACGGATATACATTTTGGGAAACAATTATCGGCTTATTGATGCATAATATTCCAGTATTCGTCCTTACGATAATTCTTATAATTTCATGGAAGTACGAAATAGTTGGTGGAATAGCTTTCGTTCTAGCTGGAGTAGCATATATTTTTATGTTATTTATGAATCCACAATTTGAATGGTATATGATCTCATGGTCGCTAACAATAGCTGGGCCGGCAATTTTTATAGGAGTTCTATTTATTATTGGTTGGTTAAGAAAGAAAAATAAAAGAAACACTTAAATATTCGCCATTCTTACTAAATAAATAGAGGTTGACTAAATGCTACAAGAGGCTGATAATATTCTAAGAATTATGACAGAGGCGAGAGAGGCGTTTGTGCAAAATGACTCATATAAATTAAAATTGTTATCAGACCAAACACTTCATACAGCCACAATCTATCAAGACGCAGATAGCGTAGTGGTTGCAGTTTTAACTTATTCGATTGCTAAAATTGTCGAGAGAGGCGGATATAAAAAAATGGAAGGCTGGGATGCATTTTATAATTCGTTATTAAAAAACATAGATTTAGCAATTCAAAATCTCCAGGCGGGAAATTACGAAAAATTTATGGACTATTTGGGTAAAATAAGAAATTCAATAAATAAAATTGAGGGAGATTTATCCGGATACATAAGAGATATTTTTTACAAAGCCGAAATCAACAAGGCCTTCAAATTATACGAGCACGGTTTGTCTGCGGAAAAAACAGCGTCGATTTTGGGAGTTTCATTATGGGATTTAGCGGGTTATATAGGACAGTCTACCGTGTCCGAGTCTCATCTAAATGAGGCGATACCGGTAAAAGATAGAATTAAAGTTGCGGAGAGTTTTTTCAAATGAAATTCGCAATTCTTGATTCTGGTCCGATTATCTCCTTAACCCTGAATGGGGTTTTGCACACTTTAGATTTATTGAAAAGTAAATTTCCAGATGTAGTTTTTATTTTAACGCCACAAGTAAAAAAAGAAATTATAGATAAACCAATGACAATCAAAAAATACGAGCTTGAAGCTATAAAAGTTCAAACGTTAATATCTAAAAAAATCATTTTAATGTCAACCGAATTTGTTTCAAATAATCAGCTAGAAAAAGAAACTCAAAGAATTTTAAATCTTTCAAACTCAACTGTAAGGGCAGGTGGAGAAAATATTCAAATAGTGCAAATTGGAGAGGCTTCGTGTTTGGCATTTGCAAATCTTTGTAATTGTGAAAGCGTGATTGTAATAGACGAAAGAGTAACTCGTCTTTTAACAGAATCTCCACAAAATCTTAAGGCAATAATGGAAAGAAAACTACATATGTCAATTGCGTTAAATCAAAAAAACCTAAAGGAATTTAAAAGTTTCAAATATATTCGTTCTGCAGAACTGGTTTATATCGTATATAAAAACGGGCTTTACGACTATAAAAAAGATAAAATTTTGCTAGACGCTTTACTATATTCTCTAAAATATTCTGGCACATCAATTTCTAGCAAAGAAATTGAAGAGATGAAAAGTCTAGGATAATATATTATATTTTCTTTGAACTATTCTGTTCCCATAAATTATGGCAAAGTTAAAACAAAAATCTTTCCTCTGATCTCCCTCTAAATTGTGAGAATCCCAGACGTTTGGGAATAATAATTCACTTTTCTCTTGAACTAATTCATATTCTCTAATAATTTCCATAGGTAGCCTTATTCTTGTTGGCCAATTTGCATTTTTATAAAATCTAAATGTTTCAGCCATTCCGAATTCAAAACCCATCGGAGTTATAACCAATTCTCCTTTATTTATTGGGGAATTTATTAAAACAACTCCTTCCGATGTTTGCCTTATTTCGCCAAGTGGCATTTCTCTTCCGAGCGTTCGTTTTACGGCATCTACCAAACATGAATGCGCAAGTTCTACCTCTAGTCCTCTTGATATAACAAGCGGATGAATAGGTGGAAAAATATCTCTGTTCTCAAAGTGTTCTGTTTTCAACATTAGTAATTCTATTTTTTCTTTCGTTATCATTTCATTTTTCTAGAATTCTGAGGCGACTCCTTGCCATCACCTATATGGGCCCAGGAGGAATTGAACCCCCATCGCTAGCTTGCTCCTTAAAATTTCTGGAGGCTGGCAGATTAACCTTTATCCTATGGACCCTCAATTTTCTATATTATTCTTTGTTTTTAAAGCTTAGTCTAAACATCTAAAATCAAGTCAGTATCTAAGTTAAAAGATTATAAGCGCAGAAAATATCTTGGCTCAGAAATTATATAATCAAATTCTATCACAAAAATCCTTTCTCAACTAACTCTTCCCAACTTTTTTCTCCAATCGCAACTAATGCTTCTCTGAAAGTTAACATCGGTTTTTCATAACGGGCATAATCATCAATAGCAATTCTAGGACAAGCAAGCTCAACAAAAGCGTCGACGTTGTAAAAATTCATAATCTTTTCTGGCGTAATTTCGCTCATACTAATTAAAATCGTGTTCTTGCCGGCCTTTCTAAATTTCTCAATTAAAACATCGTAACTCTCAAAACTCTGTCCAAATTTCGCCTCGATAATTATTCCAATGGTTTTCGCTCGCTT
>CAZNOS010000011.1:0-20503 GCA_964574775.1 Candidatus Woesearchaeota archaeon
CCCCTCGATATTCCTGTGCCGTCTCCTGCAAAGTATATGTTTGGAACAGAGGTGGATTGAAGGTGTGAATCTGTGGAGATATTTATTCCGTGGAATTTTATTTCTGGACCATATAGGAGAGTTGAGTCTTGATTTAGTCCCTCAATTAGTCCTTGTCCGCTTAATCTTTCTATACCATATCTTAGATCATCCATAATTCTTGACGGCATTCCAACTCTTATATCTCCTGCGATAAATTTTTCTGGATCTAGTGTTGGTTGAACTCTCCATTCTAATATTTTTTCTCTTTTACTGCTTCTACCTAATTTTAAATCCCCATATTTTTGTAAAACAACTCTTCCCGTTTTTGCTGCAACTTCATACAATTCTGCAATTTTTCTACCATAGTCTCCGTTGCTCGCTTCTTCTTTTAGTGGCATTCTAACTAATAGTGCGAAGTTTGTATTATTTGACATTCTTTCAGATCGTGACTCTCCATTTACTAGACAGTATGTTGCGTCGGTAACTTTTGGATCCTTTCTTTCACTAGTTACTTGTCCATATGGGCAAACACAGAATGTTCTTATCATGTCTCCGTTCGGATGTTTAAATTCAAATTTAACATCTCTTTCCACATCGGTTAAGTGTCGCATAATTTCTGCGTCGGCTTCTATTCTTACACCAATATCTATCGGTCTTGTTCCGTGCTTTATATCTCTTTTTTTAAGTATTTGACTTAGCCAATGAGAACCATCCCTGCCAGGACATACAACTAGATAATCATAAGGCATTCTTTCTGTATCAATTTCTCCGCTTGCCCTGAGATTTTCTGTTCTGCTTAAATAGACACTACCTTGGTCGAAATCAACAGTTCTTGTTCCTGTTACGATTGTGACGCCCTTTCTTTCTAATTCATCTTGGATTGTTTTCATAAATTCCGGAAGTCTATCTGTTCCAATATGATAGTCTAGTGCTAGGACATAATCCATATCATGTTTTCCAGCAAGTCTGGCGATTTCTCTTCCTTTGATGATTCTATCTTGTGATGGAGATTGCATTGGTTTTCCCGTAAATTTTTCATAGAATGGCCTAAAAACTTCTCTAGCTTTTACTAGACATTCTCTGTCTAGATTTCTTTCTAATTCTCCCAAATTAGTTCCAATTTGTCTTCTACCAAGGACTGTTTCAAAAACATGTTTGCCGTCAGAATATGGTCCGACGCCGCCGAATCCATTTGCAGCATCAAAATTGCTCGTTGTTAATCTTTCTTCGACTCTTTTTCCCTGATCAATTAAAAATATTTTTAATTTTCCTTTTGAATTATTTGCGAGAGTAAGTGCTGCGCCAATTCCTGCAGGCCCTGCTCCGACTATGACTGCTGTTTTTTCAGTCATTTCGTTATTTGTGTTATATCTTTTATTTCTGGTCCGTGAGAAACTAGGGAAAGTTTTGGTTTTTGATATGTTTGATTTGCGATATTGGTTACATAGTCTAAGAAAGAATCTTCATCTGAGAACCCAATTGTTTCCCATGCGTGGTCTGATAAATCTAAGTGCGAAACAGCTAATTTTGTAGCACCCGAAAGCATGATTGCTCTTTTGAAACTTTCTTCGTCGAACACTCCCGCTCTTCGTACTCTTCCAGATATGCTTCCAGATTCTCCGCCAGTGTGAAGCATTTCTTCAAGTGTTTTTCCGTCGGTGATTTCGCCTTTTAAGGGGGCGTTTTGAGCTACTGCCGTAATGTATGGCTTAATGACAAGATAAACATCTCTAACTGTTTGTGGTGTAAGACCCATTTCGCCGAGATATGCTGATGTATTAATTGTTCTTGCGGTGTTGTATGGAAAGTATCCTCCAAAGTGTTGGCATAGTTCTATCCCGTGGTCGGTTTCAAATAAAATATTTTGTCCTTTCGCTAGTGCTTGGTTCATTTCTAGGATTGTGTCTGTTGCAAATTTCGCTAGTTCTGGATCGTCTTTCGCTAATTTCTGATGTTTGTATATCAAATCTAGTTTTGCCATATTAACTCCACTACCGATACTGCCTAGTTCCATTAATCTTTTATCTTGTCTTTCTCTTTGTTTGTGATCTTCTGTGACTAATCTTGCGTTGTTGTCAATTCCTAATCTTTCTGGAGTGAGTCCGAGTGTTGGAATTTCTGGTTGAATTGTTATTGTTTCGCCAGTGTGTGGACGAAATTCTGTTCCACCGTAGAATAATTTTTTTGGATCGATAAAACTTGCACCACCTAGAAGAATTCTGAGGTTTGGATTTACGGCCGCACATGGAAGATGTGCGATTCCGACTCTTTTATTGTCAATGTAAATACTGTGTCCGGCTTGCGGTGAAGCACTTCGGCAGGCTATAGCATAATCAAGATATAGACCCAGCCATGCAGAAAAATTTCCCTTGGCTTCATCGCCACGTTGCCCGCCCATGACTACATCGACTGCCATGAAATTCTGTGATTAGGTTGTTTTTTAAAGAAATATGCGATTGAATATATAGGTTGTAAAAACTATTTTTTTCTTTTATATATAGATAAGATAATTTCTGCAATCAAAATTGTTGCAGCTATTGTTATTATTGTCGGAATTAGTGTTTCTGGGTATTCGATATTACTTCTAATTTTTCCAGCGATAAATACTATCTCATCTAAAATGAGTCCAATTGCTATTCCCGACAGCAGGATGTGTTGTTTTTGACTTCCTTTTTTAAAAATAAGTAGAATATTTGTAAATATTAATAAAATTATCCCATAATAGAAGTGATGAAGCTCTACTGAACCTATTATAATATTTGGGTCATATATAGCCACCCCTATTCTTGCAAAAACGATTGTCGTAAAAATTATTATCGTAAAAAATGCCAATTTGTGTTTTTTTTCGAATATTTCTACTTCCTCAAGTATATTATTTTCTTTTTTCATATGGATTATTTGTTTACTTGTTATTTAAATTTTATTAAAATAATTCTTTTTGTCCAGAATCTATATCGTTCTTAATGTCTTGTATAGCTTTATGCATTCGTTTTTCTTTTGCTTGAGAGGCGTAGTGATATGCCTGGTCACGAGTGTCTTTTGTGATTAAAATCTTTAGTTTTCCCGGAAATAATCTTGCGGTTCTTCCGGCTCTTTGAATTGTTCTGATTGCAGATGGAACCGGTTCGTAAAAAATAACTTCGTTAACTTCTGGAATATCTAATCCTTCTTCAGCAATTGATGTTGCACACAAAACATTTATTTCTCCAGATGAAAATTTTTCGATCATTTCTTTTTGTTCTTTTTGTTTTAATCCAGTGTGTGATTTTCCGCCGTCGTGTTCTTTCATTGCTTGACCTACAAATATTCCAGGTTTTAGTTTTGGATTTTTAGAAAGCATATCAGATATCTTTTTTACCGTTTCTCTAAATTGTGCGAAGATAATTATTTTTGCCCTTGGGTTTTGTTCGATTGCGAATTCTGCTAGATTTTTTATAACGTTGAGCTTTGGATGTTCTAGGTCTAGTGTAGTTGCGAGTGTATATGCTCTTGCGAATCTTGGATCTTTAACTAAAACTTGAACCCCCCTTGATTTTTTATCTTGAGCCTCTTGAAATAAGTTTTTCAAATAATTAATAAAAGAAGAAACTGTTTGTGTTTCTAAAAGCTCTAATGAGTGTTGGATTTTTATTGCTTGAGAGCACGCAGATATGCCAGTGAAATAGCTTGGATTTTTGTCTCCAGAATTTATATTTGCGAACATTCTTTTTTGACATTCGAAAAGTGCGACTTTATTTGCGGGTCCAAATAAAACACGTAGCTCTTTTAGGGTGTTTATTTTATCGTTGTGAATTTCTCGCATAAGTTGTCTGACTTCTTCGAATTCAGGCGGAAAGTCGACTTCTATTTTTTCAAATTCTCTTTCGTGTAAGTATGGTTTGACATCTGGCGATTCTCGGGTTCTAATTTCTACAGATTCAATTCCTAGGTTTTGACAAACTTTTTTAATTGTTTCTTTGTCGTTTCCGGGTGAAGCGGTTAGCCCGAGAACGTGCGGCTTTAATGATTGTTCTTTATATTTTTGAGAGATAAAATTATAGGCATAATTTTTGAGGCATCTGTGACATTCGTCCTCTATTAATAGGCAAACATCCGATAAGTCATACAGTCCTTTTTTAACATCGTTTGCGATACATTGGGGTGTTGAAAAAATAAATTCAGCTCGTTGCCAGATTTTTTTTCTTTGATTGGCGGGAGTTTTTCCGGTGAATAAATCAATTTGAGCAAATCCTTCTGGCAATTTTTTTGTAAAGTATGAGACGTGTTGTTCTATTAGTGGTCTAGTTGGTGCCATGAAGACGACTTTTTGAAGTGGGTTTTTTGTAAAAATATCTATTGCGAGCATAAGTGCAATTAGTGTTTTTCCAGTTCCCGTAGGTAGAATAACTAGACAGGATTCTTTTTTACATGCTTCAAGAATCGTCTGTTGATAATCACGTGGAGTAAATTTTGATGGTTCCATTTTCTTAAAAAAGTCGTTGAGTTTTTATTTGTTTGGATAGTTTATACTATAGTTAATCCCCAAAGAAGAGCAGTTACTAAAACTATTAACAGAACGACCCAAAGATTTCTACTTCCGAAAAATATTTTTGTTCCGTCTAGTTTTCCAAATGGGATGATAGACCATGCTGCATAGAAAATACTTAATTTAGCGAATGTTTCGAATCCCACAAAATAACCAATAATTCCAAATAAAATTGTTGTAAATATTCCCGCTGCAGCGATGAGTGCGATGTGCCATTCTGTGACTTCTGTGAATCTATAGAGACCATGACGACGTGAAATTCTTTCGGGTCTTGGTTTAACATCAAATTCTATTATAGGCATCCAAATGAAACTCCCAAGTGTGATTAGTGAGCCAACTAGTGGCAACCACGCCATCGGTAGCGGTCTTTTGAAGTGATTTTTTTTTGCAAATCCATAATAATAAATCGACCAGAATCCGAGGGAAACATCTGTTTCTAGTTGATATGCAAAGAATTTTTTAGATAGCGTATTGACGGAGATAATTACCAAAATAGAAATAAACATGCTAAGTAGTATGTTAAAATCTCTTTGCGGAAAAACTAATGCAAGAGAAATTATAATAGACGCAACAAAAATTATTGTTAAATCCTTAAGTGTGCTTTTGGTTTCCATGATTTGTTAAGGGATTAGTTTTTTATAAATTTAATGTTTATCTTTTTGTTGACATTTGGACTTCATAATATCGTTTGAAACGTCTATGTATAGTATATATTGTTTTATAGAAATGTATTTAAAGGACATTTTTTTGAAGTAATTATGAAAATAAAAAAGCTGAGTGAAGTTATAGGGAAGAAGGTTTTCACAGACTCCGGTGATCTTTTTGGTTTAGTGGAAGAAGTAAACCTTGCTGATAACAAAATCGATGGCTGGAGAATCGTTGTTTCTAGGGATTCTGGAATGAGTTCAATCCTTGGTGGCGCTAGAGGAGTTATTGTTCCTCAACAGTTCTTGAAGGCTATTGGAGACGTAATTGTTATAAGTAAGAATGCTGTGCCATTAAAAGAAGAGGAAGAGGGGCTGGACATGGAAGATTCTGGTTCAATGTAATTTCATATGGATTTATTCACAACAGACATATTTACGAAAGGTATACTACCGTTTCTCTTAGTTTTTGTGCTGGTTTTTGCTATCTTGCAGAAATCAAAATTATTTGGTGAAGGCAAGGCACAGATTGATGCTCTAATTGCGCTTACATTTGGTTTGATTTTAATAGGTTTTCCGCAACCTAGAGATTATATTGTTGCAATGATTCCTTGGCTTGCAGTCGCACTTGTTGTTTTACTTGTCATATTTTTAATTTATGGATTTATGGCTAGTGATAATAAGGACGGATTAAAGATGCCGGATTGGGTTAAAAAATATGGTATTTTTGCAGCAATTATATTTGCAGTTATTTTGGTTATAGTTATAACGGGCGGATGGGATACTGTACAAAGTTGGTATAGCGATTCTAGTATTGCTGGAAATATTTTTATTCTTTTAGCAATTGGTGTTGCTTTATGGATTGCTCTCGGTGGAAAAAAGTGAAGTTCTTAACGAGAATATGTACACTAGTTATTTTTTGAGTTGATTAGATAATGAATATGTAATTCTAATTTTTTTCTCTTAATAGCTTGGATGTTAGAAATATCAGTAAAACTCCGAGTAGTGTTATGAAAATTGCAGCATAAATTTTTGTTGAATAGTGTTCTGGGGCGAGGTCGAGAAGTCTAGATGTAAAATTTAGGAGAGCGTCGAAAATAGATTCTTTCCATGCGAATGCGATAGTGAAGCCAATTGCGGCCGTTATGGCCATACGGATTTGTCTTTTGAATTCTTTCTTGAAGGAGCGTTTTGTGTCGTGAATTTTTATTAGCTTAAATTTTTTCATGTAAATATTAATTATTTTGTTTTTATATTTGTTTTGGTTAGCTATTTTTTTGAAACACAGGCGAGAGTTAGTCCTTAATATTGTTATTTTCCTTTTGAAACAGGCTCTGCGAGAGTCAGTATCTTTATTTATATGAAAGTAGATAGAGATACAGAAGAATTTATAAAGTCTTTTTGTTAATAATTGATATGGCTATAACTATTACAGAGGTGCTGAATCAGTGGGCAGATTATGGTGTATTCTCTTATGTTTTTCCGTTTTTGATTCTTTTTTCTGTTGTATTCGCAATATTACAAAAATCTCAAATATTTGGAGACCCGGCTAATGTAAAAAATGTTGCTGCTATAAATGCGGTTGTCGCTATCTCTATTGGCTTCTTGGCGCTATTAAACGACGCTGTTTACACGTTTTTCGCAACTTTATTTCCTAAATTTGGTATTGCTCTAGCTATATTTTTAGTATTGTTAATATTAGTGGCTTTTGGTGGAGGAGATACTAAAAAGATGGGATGGGTCGGATGGGTTTTAGGTGTTGGTATTTTAATCTGGGCTTGGTCACAGTGGAGTTATGTTTTTGATTCAGGATTTGGTATGACTCAATTTTTGCAAGATTATTTTTGGGGAATAGTGTTGATGCTCGGAATTGGCGCGTTAATATATTGGGTAGTTAAGGGGAGTAAATAATAATGGTAGTTTCACTTGCCGGTATTTCGACTATTATGCCAATAATATCTTTCTTGTTTGTATTTATTTTAGTTTATGCGCTTTTGGTTAAGACAAATGTTTTGGGTGATAATAAATTCGTTTCTCTTTTTATATCGCTAATCATTGCTTCTTTTTTTATCGTCAATGTTAATTTGGTTGATTTTACTAGGATGAGTATTTCTTGGTTTGTTGTGTTTATTGTTTGTGTTTTTATGATATTGCTCGTTTTGGGTTTTATGGGAAAGGATGCATTAAAGGTTTTCACAGATAATAAAACAATCGCCGGTGTTTGCGTTGCTCTCGTTGTAATAATATTCCTTATCTCTTCGATGTATACATTTAATTGGGCTATAAATTGGGATTTAATTCAAAGCTGGTTTGATAAGGATTGGTTTGGAATGGCTATCTTGATTGTTATAGCTGCGGCAGTTGCCTTTGTTTTAACAAAGAAAAAATAGGTAGAGATTTTTTTGAAGTAATTATTATTTTATTATTATCTGAGAGAATTAGCCTTTTTCATTTCATTCACGTTGTCTATTAGAGGATTCATTAGCTTCGATACTGTTCCATGAAGATTTTCTAGATCTCGATGTATTAGTGCTGTTGACTGTCCGAATTCTCCTACCTTACCAATAATCGCTCGCTGAAGATTGTCAATTGTTGATTCAATTCTCTTTAGTCTATCTTGTATATCGTTTATGTCTTCTTCTGCCTTATTCTTAAAATCTATTACTGGTTTTATTCTTTGATTGAGTTCTTTTAATTTTTCGGAAAGAATTCTATCTACTATTTCTGTAATTGTTTCTATACTCATAGATTGTCCGCCCTGATCGGGATAGTAGTATTGTTGGCCAGTACTCTGATCGGCGTATTGTTGCTGATTTTGTTGATCTGGATATTGAGCGTATTGTTGTTCCTGATATTGTTGTGTTGGTGCGGGTTGTTGTTGCTCTTGCGCTGCTGGTGACTGATTGTAGCTTTCCTGATATCCTTCCTCTTGTGAAACTGCCATTTTTATTCTTGCTTGAGCAATTGAATCTGAAATATCTTTCGGTGCAACCCCCTCGTTTTTTAATGTATTAATTATGTCGTTGTCTGACATGCCTTGTTGTTGCATTTGAACTACTCTATCGACTTGAACCATAGTATATATTTGTTTCTTTGGTTTTTATTCTTTGTGATTTCAAAATCTTCGTTGAACTTTGTGATTTATTTATTTTTTATATTTCTTTTGATAAATTCTGTGACGGTCTTTTTTCTTTTTTCGTCGTTTGGACACCCTCTTGTTTTATTTCTGGAGTGTAATATGCTTCAGTTATTACTTGCTTACTTAGCTTCATATCTTCTATATCTTTTTTTCTGACAAATTCGAGTGGTTGAAAATCTTTTAACATTCTTTCGACTAATATAATTTCGTCTTTTCGTACGAAGTTGTTTATTTCAGAGATTATAGATTGCATATTAAAATTTAGTTTTTTTAACTCTGCAGATAGAGATGAGTTCTGTTTTTCTACTTGAGAAAGTCTTTGGTCTATATTTTCTCGTGTGTCTATTAGATTGTTATTAATTAGCGCAATCCTTTCCTTTAGCGAGCTTGTTCTCTCTTCTATATCTCTTAATCTTGTCCCGAGATCGGAGAGTAGAAATTGTAGTTGATTGTCTTGTTGTTGATCTGCCATCTTTTTATGAGTGAATCTTCGGTCTCTTTTTTTGTAGTTTATCTAATGATTAAACCGTAGTTCTATATTATATGATTTAGGTATTTATAAGAGTTCCTTTTCTCCATAAGGAAAAGTTTCTCTAGTTCGAAAGAATAAGTTTGGTCAAATATTCATTCTTCGGTTTGTTCGTTAACGATGAGTTTGGAAATTTATTTACAATATACAAATCTTTTAATATGTAGAAAATATGGGATTTAGGTGATGATTTAAAATGATGTTTAAAGAGGGGACAAGATTGTATTCGTATGAAGTATTGAGTGAGTCTGGCGAGAACGTTATGTATATTAATTATCTCGGAGATTCTTCGGTTCCATCTATTTCAGATTCTCCAGAAGTTATGGCGAGAACAATTGATGCGTTGGGTGAGAATTCAAATATTACAAGAGTTGTTTTAGTGCAGCAAAGAAATTATTCTCATAATTTTACACAGGTTCAAATGCTCGTAGAGATTGCATCGCTTTATAATTTTTTAATGAAACAGGAACAGATTTTGTCTGCGGATAAATTATCTGTTGTCCCGGATTTTTCCAAGGCATATAATACATTGAATTATTTAATTAACACTCTTTTAAAATATGATCCGATTCAGGCGTATAGGGTATTGAAAGCGACTGCGGTTGAACAAAAAGTTGAGCAATCTAAGGGATTAAATAACGAACAGTATATATGGTTGCTAGAAAAGATTTTGAAATATTTTGATAATCTTACGCTTGTAAAAAAATATAAAGAATTGATTGAGCAAGGATATTCGGACACTAGAGAAATTTATTCGAAGATTTTTAGGCCGGACGTGATGCCGAATTTTACATTTACAAGAATGATTTCACGTGTTCCGGAAGATGCAGAAATTGTCGATCAGTATGAAATTGCGAGTGGTTATGATAAGAGTACTGTTATTATATTTAAGGTACCAAATAAGGCGAAACTAATGTATAATTTATCTCCGCCAGAATATGCATTGCGAGAGGAACATCATAACTTATTAAATTTAGCCAGAAATGTTTTGATTGAACATAGGCCGACGCAAGAGGAATTTAGCGACGTGGAAAGAACTAGGCAGGTATTTTTGAATGTGGCTCGTGATTTGTTGCAAGATTTGGCAAATAGTAAGAATATAACTCTGAGTTATCAGGATGTAAATAAATTGGCGTACATTCTCGTAAGATATACGATTGGTTTTGGTATTTTAGAGGTTTTATTACAAGATGATAAATTACAAGATATTTCTTTGAATGCGCCGGTTGCTCTTTCCAATATTTTTGTCAGGCATAATGATTATGAGGAGTGTTCTACAAATATTATTGTTTCGCAGGAAGATGTTGATTCTTGGGCAGCGAAGTTTAGAATGTTATCCGGAAGAGCGCTTGATGAAGCTAATCCGATTTTAGATACGAGTTTGAATTTGAGTGATTTTAGTGCGAGAGTTGCGATTATACAGCAACCTCTTTCCGTCGGTGGTTTGGCATATTCATTAAGAAGACATAGAAATAAGCCATGGACTTTACCGTTGTTTATACGAAACAAAATGATTAATGGGCTTGGCGCTGGTCTTATGAGTTTTTTGATAGATGGCGCTAGAACCATGCTGATTGCAGGAACACGTAGTTCTGGTAAGACATCTATACTTGGTGCGTTAATGTTGGAAATTATGCCGAGATACAGAGTTATTACAATTGAAGATACTCCGGAACTTCCAGTTGATGCAATGAGAAAATTAGATTATAATATTTTGTCGATGAAAGTTAGAAGCGCTCTGACGGGCGAAACTACGGAGGTTTCTGCAGAAGAGGGAATTAGATCTTCTTTAAGACTTGGAGACTCTTCGTTAATAGTTGGAGAAATTAGAAGTAGTGAGGCGAAGGCTCTTTATGAGGCGATGAGAATTGGTGCGTTGGCAAACGTGGTTGCCGGTACGATTCACGGTTCGTCTGCATATTCTATTTTTGATAGAGTTGTGAATGATTTGGGCGTACCAATTACTTCCTTCAAGGCAACGGATTGTATTTTAGTTGCTAATCCGGTTAGATCTCCAGACGGCATGAAGTCTACTAGAAGAGTGTTGGGAATTTCTGAAGTTAGAAAGCACTGGACTACCGACCCGTTGGTTGAGGGCGGATTTGTCGATTTAATGAAATATGAAGTTAAGGAAGATAAACTAAAACCTTCCGATGATTTAATTAACGGTGATTCTGAGATGATAAAAGATGTTGCGTCCAACGTTCGTGGGTGGGCTGGAAATTGGGATGCGGTTTGGGATAATATTGTTTTAAGACAAAAAATAAAAGAAGAAACTGTTGCGTTTGCTGAAAGAACGGAAAACCCAGAATTGTTAGAGGCGGAATTTACAGTCGATTCAAATAATGCGTTCCATCAAATTTCTGAAAAAATTAGAACAGAGGTTGGTTTGCCGATGTCAGATAGAGTTTTTCCTGAATGGAAAAAGTGGTTGGAAAAAAACTCAAAAAGAGTTGGTGTGAAGTAATTTCATCCGATGCTTATCTTTAAATAGGGAGAATTTGTCTTATTTTTATGTACACCCAAGAAGCTTTGCTCCGGGTAACTGGGGCTCTTGGGATTTAAAATTCTAAAAATGTGTTTTCTCAAAAACTTTAAATAGTAACTTATAGTTACTAAAAGTAACATGAATGGTGATAAAACATCTAGAGATGCCGTTGTAAAGATTGATTCTGAATTATTGTCCCAAGTAGAAGAGTTTATTAACAAAAAAAGCAATAAATTAAAATATGTAAATAAGAAACAGTTTATCGATTTAGCTGTTTTTGAAAAACTAAAAAAGGAGAATTGAATAGGTGATATGGTAGAAAACAAACCGACGGCTGAAGATGTGATGAAAAAGTATGGCGCCAAGCTAAGCGGGGATATTAAAGATTTTGATGCCAATAATCAGACGGTAAATTCTCAGGAATATAGTGAATCTTATAGGGAATTTAAAAAAGGATTCGCGGCAGATTATAATGGCTATGAGAAGTTTTGTAAAAGTGTTGGGAATTTGGTAAAGATAAAGGCTTCTCAAAAAGATACGGACAAAATACAGAAATATATTAATATCGCACATATGAACATTACGCCTAGTGAGGCGGTTGGAACATCAATTTCGATGTTCTTGCTCGTTTTTTTACTTGGCTTTATCGCGATACTTTCGTATTGGCTTCTACTCACGGATGGAACTATGGCGCAGTTTCCACTTTTATTACTCTTTTTGGTTTTAATCGGTTCGGTTGTGACATATTTTTATACATTTAATTATCCGCAAAATCTTGCGACTAAGTGGAGATTAAAGGCGTCTTCTCAGATGGTTCCGGCTATTTTGTATATTGTAATTTATATGAAACATACTTCCAATTTTGAAAAGGCCGTCGCTTTTGCTGCGCAACATTTAGATGAGCCGTTAGCCTTGGATTTTAAGAAAATATTTTGGGATGTTCAGATTGGAAAATATTCTACTGTCAAACAAAGCGTAGATCAATATTTGGAAACGTGGCGAGATTATTCTTTGGAGTTTATCGAAGCGTTTCATTTAATTGAATCTAGCTTATATGAGCCTTCGGATTCTAGAAGAGTTGCTTTCTTGGAAAAATCTTTACAGGTTATCTTGGACGGAGTTTATGAAAAAATGTTGAAATATACTCATAATGTAAAGGCGCCGTTAACAAATCTCTATATGTTAGGAATTGTTTTACCGACTCTGTCTTTGGCTATCTTGCCGTTGGCTACAACTATGGTTGAGGGATTAAAATGGTATCATCTCTTTTTGATTTTTAATATCATTGTTCCATTTTTTGTAATTTTTATGACGAATAAAGTTGTTTTAGAAAGACCTGGTGGATATGGAGAATCAAGTTTGCTACAGAAAAATCCGCTCTATTATCTTTATGCAACCAATGGTCCATATTTCAAAGCATTTTTTATCTGCTTACCTCTTTTTATATTGGGTTTCTTGCCGTTGTTGTGGGCATATACTCCGCTTCATATATGGTTAAATTTACCTCTAGATCCAACGTTTGGAAGTATGGGCTTAGGCTTTTTGGGTTCAAAAATTGGAGCTTTTGGAATTACAGAAGCTGAGGGTGTTATTTATGGTCCAAATGGAATTCTATCTTTGATTCTTTCTTTATTTGTACCACTTTCCATAGCTTTAGTTTTTATTATTGGAAATTCAATGAGAACAAAACAACTTTTGATTGAGAGAGAAAAATATAAAGAAGTCGAGGCAGAATTTACATCTTCTTTGTTTCAGTTGGGAAATAGGCTCGGAGATGGGATGCCACCAGAGATTGCCTTCTCTAAGGTGCTAGAATCGGTCAAGGGAACATCTACGGAGGGTTTCTTCAGGTTAGTTAATCAAAATATACAACAGTTGGGAATGTCCGTAGAGAACGCGTTGTTTAATCCAAAAAGAGGCGCGATCGTTTTCTATCCGTCACATTTAATTGAAACTTCTATGAGAATTTTAGTTGAATCTTCTAAGAAGGGTTTACAGGTTGCGGCAAGAAGCTTGATGTCTATTTCAGATTACGTTAAGAATATTAGAAAGATAGATGAAAGATTGACGGACTTATTGGCAGATATTATTTCTGATATGAAATCCAATATGACGTTTTTAGCGCCATTGCTCTCTGGAATTATTGTTGGACTTTCGGGAATGATTACGTCTATTTTGTCGTCTTTAAGTTCTAGTTTAAATGGTCAAGATTTGTCTGGATCTACTTCGTCTCTAGGATTTGGAGGAGTTTTGAATATATTTAATCCGGACACAATGATTGCTCCTTATTGGATTCAGATTTCTGTTGGAATATATTTAATCGAAATAATATTTATCTTGAGTTCGACTTTGGTGATTATAAAGTCGGGTAAGGATGAGTTGGCAGAAACTGCAGAGATTGGTGTAAATTTAAAGAGGGGAGTTTTCCTATATTTGATAATTGCTATTGGTTCGATATTGGGGTTGGCAATGCTTGGTTCTCTAGTTTTAAGCGGGTTTGGCTAATCTTCAGAAACAAAATGTTTATAATAGTTTAGCGTTTGATTTTATTATGGACTACGGATATCCGGAAAAAAGAAAAAATAGAAGGGATGATAAAAAGAAGAGAGAAAAAAGAGCGTTTAAGCGTGGCGGTCGTTTTAGAACTGTGAATATTTCTAATAATGAGGCAAGATGAATTTCTCTTTTGTTTTTTATTTAGCTATATTGCTCGTGGTCGTATTTCAGGATTTTAAAAGGAGGGAGATAGATGATTGGCTGAATTTGTTTTTATTTTTCTCCGGGATTTCGTTTCTATTTTTTTCCGATAATGTTTTTTTTAGCTCTGCAGTGTATATAGAATTCGCTTTCTTTATTTTTATTGCATGTCTGTTGTGTTTTTTATTGTATAACTTTAGATTTTTTTCGGGAGGAGATGCGAAACTTTTTTTTGCAATGTCTCCGCTATTTTTTAGTGTTATATTTTATAATGCGCTGTTTAATTTATTGGTTTTTTTTATATGTTTAGCGGTGTGTGGTTGTGTATATAGTTTAATTTATTCCGGTATTTTATTTGTAAGAGATTATACAAAGACACGAAAAGCGTTTGTGGCAGAATTGAATAAAAAATATTCTAAAATCTTATTACTCGTATGTTTATTGTTTTTAGTTATGGGATTGTGGAATATAATGTCTATCTTCATGGGAGCGTTTGTGTTTTTATTTATTCTGCTGTTTTCTTTTGCTAAGAGCTTAGAAAATGTATCCATGAAAAAAAATATTTCTACTAAGGATTTAAGGGAGGGTGATTGGCTGTTTTACGATTTGAAAATAGGCAATCGGACATTTAAAAAAAATTGGGATGGATTATCTGAAAAAGATGTTGCGTTTTTAAAAAGATTTAATAAAAATGTTGTGATTAAGGATGGGATTCCGTATGCGCCGGCATTTTTTATGGCGTTGATTCTATATTTCTTTAGTAGCTATTTGATAGGAATAATATTTCCGTAAGGTTTTTAAATAAGAGATGTTTTTAATAGTTCAGAGGTTGATATGAAAAAAGAAGAAGAGATTAAGGAAGAGTTTTTGAAAACATACGTTCCTGGTTTTGATGTTTTGATTGGTAATGGCATACCTAAAGGTAGTTCTATTTTAGTTGAGGGTGGTCCAGGAAGTGGAAAAACTTTATTTTGTCTAGAGCTTGCAAAGCAGATGTGTAGTCGTGGTAAGAAGGTGTTATATATGAGCTTTGAGGAGCCAGAATATAGACTTAGAAAGCACTTAGAATCTTTTGGTGCTAATGTTGCAGAATATGAAAAGAAAAAAATTCTTTATGTTAAAAGATTTAACGCGTTAGATATTGCGAGATCTGTCGAGGCATTGTTGTCGGAAGCTAAAAAAGAATTGCTTATCGATGTTCAGCCAGTCTTGATTCCAATTGATTTTCAACCAGATATTGTTTTAATAGACTCCCTGTCTTCGATTTCGTCTGCATTCTCCGGAGAAGAGTCTAGATTTAGAATTTATATGGAGCAATTATTTAGATATTTAGAATCACATAACATGACCTCTCTTTTGATTAGAGAGGTTTCTAGCCCATCCCACGTTGGAAATAATTTTGTAGAAAAGGGAGAGGCTGTTTCGTTCTTGTCGGATGGAATTATTGCTATTTATAATGTTTATTATAAAGGTGGAACGAGAAAGAGAGCTATCGAAGTTGTAAAATTGAGAGGAGCTGAGATTGACAGAAGGATAGTGGAATTTGATTTGAAAGCTGGAAAGGGATTTACTGTTCACCCAGAGAAAACACTAAAGGGCGATTTTGTTTTGACTTAATTATTTATCTGACTTTATTTTGAATACATTAAATTTATAACGTTTTATTTCTTGGTTAGTTTATGTTAACTGAAGAACAATTGCAAAATGTGAAACTTCATCTATTGAAGCAGTTGGAAAATTTTCCAGAAGATCAGAGAAAGATTGTGAAGCATAAAATCATTTCTATGAATAGGGAGGAGATGGAGAAGTTCCTCGAGGAAAATAAGTTGGATTATGATAAGGTCGACGAGAAACCAGAAAAACAACAGTGTATTTTTTGTGCATTAAGTTCTGGAAAAATAACATCGTATAAAATCGACGAGGATGAAGAGTATATGGCGATTTTGGAATTGAATCCGTTAAGTCGTGGGCATGTTTTGATTTTACCAAAGAAGCATGTTTCTCTAGAGGGGCTTTCTGATAGCGCTATAGAGTTTGCGAAGAAAGTTGCGGGTATTTTGTTCGATAAATTAAATCCGAAAGATATCCAGTTTCAAAAAAACGAAGTTCTTGGGCATGCTGCGCTAGAGGTAGTTCCGGTTTATGGCGAGGATAAAATGGAGAAAAAGAGGGCTAGTGATGAAGAATTACAAAAACTACAAAAAGAATTAGTTGGAGAGAGTGTCGAGGTTCCTGAAAAGGTGGTGTCGGAGAAAAAATTAGAATTACCAAAAATAGAGGCGGCTCCAGAGGTGCAGAAGCCGCAGGCTCCGGTAGTTGAAAAAAAGCTGGAATTACCAAAAATTAAACCAAGAGTTGGTTGGATATAGGGCTTCAAAACGTTTATAAAGCAATTTTCTAAATAGATTCTATGGCAAAATGCACAAGTTGTAGAAAAGAAACACAGAATGGAATAAGATTCTCTTGCCCTAAATGTGGAAAGGATATCTTTAGATGTGATAGGTGTAGAACTCTTTCTATTGACTATAAATGTACCTGTAATTTTGAGGGACCTTAATGGGAATAGCACTTTTTAAAATAAAATTGATGCCGGAAGATACTTCTATAGATTTAGTTAAAATGCAGGGATATGCTAAAGAAGCTGTTGAAGATTTAGGCGGAATAATAACTGGATTCGAAGAACAGGATATTGCTTTCGGGTTAAAGGCATTAGTTGTAGGAATTAGAATTTCGGAGGATGTTGATAGTAGTAAGATTGAAGAAGTTCTTGCAAATATCGAGGGTGTTTCTTCGGTCATGATAATTGATTATAGAAGAGCTATCAATTAAGATTTTTATAGTACAATAAAACTTAAAAACGCTATTAAGTAAAGATTTTTATGCCAGAAAATTATGATTTATTGATTGATAGAATATCTAGTTCGGCTGGACTTGATAGAAATGAGATTATTAGAAGGGTCGAGGCGAGGAGGGCGAAGCTTTCTGGATTAATTTCTAGAGAGGGCGCAGCTCAAATAATTGCCGCCGAAATGGGCGTGAAGTTTGATAACGTTCAGTTAAAAATTTCTGAGTTAATGGGCGGAATGAAGAAGGTAAATATCGTTGGCAAGGTGATTAATGTTTTTCCAGTAAGAAGTTATGATAAGAATGGAAGAAGTGGTAAAGTAGCTAATTTGATCGTTGCGGATGAGAGTGGAAATGTTCGAGTTGTTTTGTGGGACGTTAATCATATTGATTTAATTGAGAAAGGTGAAATAAAGCAGGGAGATGTCGTGTCGATAGAAAACGCATCAACACGAGAGGGTGAAATTCATTTGTCTGGATTTTCAAGTATTAAAAAAAGTTCTGCTATTATAGATTCTGTAAAAACTGAAAGAAATTTTTCCGAAAAAGCAATTTCTGAAATACAAGAGGGAAGTAGTGTTGCTGTTCGTGGCGCGGTTGTGCAGGTATTTACCCCGAGATTTTTTAATGTTTGTCCAGAATGTGGCAAAAAAGCAGCTGCGGAAGTCGACGGTTTTTCTTGTGCCGAACACGGTAGAATTTCTCCGAAAGAAAGAGCGCTTTTGAATTTAGTTATTGATGATGGTACGGAAACATTAAGAGTTGTTTTATTTTCGGACCAACTTGAAAAATTAATATCTATGGATAAACTAAAAGATGGTTTGGCGTTTGTAGATTTTAAAACAGATTTGTTAGGTACTGAGGTTTTAATAAAAGGATCCGTTAGAAAGAATGCGTTGTTTAATAATCTGGAGCTTACTGGTAACGATTTATCTAGGGTGAATCCAGACGAATTGGTTGAGAGTTTAGAGAAGACAAATTCGTAAGGTATTTAAAATAGCTTTTTTAATTAATAGAATGAGAGGTGTATGGGTATTATTTATTTTAGTTTGTGGTATATGTTTTACTAGTGCTGCAGACGTTAATATGACACAGAGACAGATTGCCGAACAGTGTTTAGTTGAGTCGAATCAGACTATTTTCGATTTAACTGCATATAATATTTCTTTGACGAGATTTAATGATAGCTATTCTCAGGCTTCTAATTTATATGAGGCGCAGGTGATTATAGAGGGAAGAAAGGGTAAGGTGAATTATGGTGGCGTTATTTCATATTGTGACGAGATTGCATCTTTGAAAATAACTGCAGTTGAGGCACTAGATTTTTATAAAGTATTTTTAGTTTTTTATAATGAAAATATAGATGCAAATATGAATGCATCTTCTGTAGAAGCTGTAATAAATCAAATTAATAGTGAAATTTCTGGAGAGAGATATGAAAATGTTTTGCCGTTGATAGATAGAGGATATGAAGAAATTTCTAGCGTAAAATCTGAGCAGACTGCATTGGCTCTTGCGTATGGCGCAGCCGCTAAGGGAATCGGCGGGTTTGTTAAGGATAATTGGATATGGCTTCTTTCGATTGTTATTTTTCTAATTGTTTTTTATTTGGCGTATAGGGTTAAAATTGCAATTTGGATGCTAAATAGAAAATTAAGTTCTCTCTTGTTGAGAAAAGATACACTAAAAAGATTAATGAGCGAGGCGCAAAGGGACTATTTTCAATATGGAAAAATACCAGAGTCTGAGTATAGGATTAAAATAAAGAATTTTGGTGAGTTGGTTAGAGATATAGATAGACAAATTCCGTTAATACAACAGGATATTGCTAGGTTTTCATTTGCTGCAAAAGAAAAGCAGACAAAAGAAACGGATAAAGAAAGAGCTAGAAGAATAGGTAAGTAATTTTTTAATTTTTTTATAATGTTTTTTTGCGGTTTTATAACTTACCTATTAGTAATATATCTTAAATAGTATCTTTTTAATATAATATCATTAGTAATGTTTAAATAGCTTTTTTTCTTGTGTTTTTGAATGAGTGTGATATCCATCAGTGGTTTTCTATGTGAGAGATGTAGTCATAAATGGGTTTCTCGAGAGAATTCTTCTCACATTCCTGTTGTTTGTCCGAGTTGTAAGAGTCCATATTGGAATATTCCTAGAAAAAATAAATTGAGTAAAGGGGGAAGTAGAAAATGAGAAATAATAAGGGAAAGCATGGTTTCAGTTCACGTACTGAAAGGCTTCTGGCTATGTTTGCCATTGCCATTGTTTTTTCTGCTCTAGTGGCAACTGCTTATTCGTTTATAATTAATGGCAGCGATGATTTTTTATTTAATAATAAAGCAGAAGGTTCTTCTTCTGGAGCAAGACTTGCTGCGACGAGATTATTGATGGGATTTTCAACAGAAAATATTATTCTTGGAGACTCTAGTTGTGAGGGTGCATTAAGTGACTTATGTACTTATTACTTCTCTGACCAGCCAACATGTGATTCTTACTATGGATGTTTTTGGACTAGTTATGGGGGAGATTGTTATGATGGAGAATGGGGTTGGTTAGCAACGGCGACTGATGAAGCCGATTGTATTGCTACTTATGGCGGAACATATTTTATTGAGATGGGAAATTGTGATGGGGCATTATCTTGTTCTGGTGCAGACGAAACTCAATGTAGTGATTTAAATTCTATGTTTGGGTTGTGTTCTTGGGCTTCAGGGGATTCTGTTTTGGATGAATCTATTTATGCTAATAACGGAACCCCCGGAGGGAGTGTAACATATAATTCTAGTTGCAATTCTCCTACTGGCGATGGATGTTTTCAATTTGATGGCGTTAATGATTATATTGATTTGGGCGCAGGGGATAGTTTGAACATAACCAACGCTATTACGATTTCGGCATGGATTAATCCAAGACAATATGACGCCTATGATGGCATTATTCATAAAAGGACTACGACGGCTTGGGATTGGGGAATTTATCTTAATAGTGGTAACCTAAATTTTGAATCTGGAAGTGCGTATAGCAATAAAGCTAATGCGCCTATTCCTTTAAATCAATGGACATTTATAACGGTCTCTGTGAGTAATGGGAATAATAAAAGTTTTTATGTAAATGGTATTTTTAATTTTAGCACAACGGATGGGGGTTCTTTAACAAATACTGTTGGGATGAAAACTTATATAGGAAAATTAGGAGACGATGCAGATTATTATTTTAATGGTTCTATAGACGATGTAAAAATATTGCCATATGCTCTAACTGCTGATGAAGTTTTAGCATTATACAACGGAACGATTAACGGAACTAATTATATTGGAAAATATCCAACTACGGGCGGAAGTTTTGATAGTTTGATTAATTATAATCCTACTCCGGATTATTGGAAATTAAATTTTTCTATTAGTGATATCGAAAACACAAATATTACTATTCAATATCGTACGGCGGCAGATTATAACACTACAGATTCTGGACTTGTTAGTTTTTGGAGTTTTAATAATGAGTCTAGTCTTGGAGAAAATTCAACTAATTTTATTGATTTATTAAGTCGAAATAATGCAACTTGTTTGAGTACTTCTTGTCCTACTTATATTAGTTCAGGAGCTGTTGG
>CAZNOS010000012.1:0-19553 GCA_964574775.1 Candidatus Woesearchaeota archaeon
GGTGGAGAGGTAGAAATAACTGCAAGTTATCCTGCTGGAAAAATAGGAACTACTGCCGAAAATCTTTTGGCAGCCGCTAATGGAGAAAAAATGGAGTGGGGCACGCTTTATCCAGAATTTGAAAAAATTGCTCGTCAAGAGGGATTTGACGACGTTGCAAAGGCATTCAAGGAAATTGGTGAGGTAGAAGAAAAGCACGAAGGAAGATATAGAAAATTATTAGAGAACGTAAAAAACGGTAAGGTATTCAAGAAGGATGAAGTTGTTGAATGGAAATGTTTGAATTGTGGTTATGTTCATGAAGGCAAAGAAGCTCCCGAAACATGTCCTGCATGTAAACATCCGCAAGCGTTTTACGAAGTTAGAGCGGAAAATTATTAATTCTAAATGTTTATAAATCCACGAATACTGAATGAAATATGGCACAAGAAAATTCGGTTCCAATGGGTTTTGGCGGAGGCCTGACTCGTTTTAAAGAGGAATATAACTCAAAGATAAAGTTTAGTCCATCTGCTGTTATCGTAATGATAATACTGGTTATACTTTTCGTAATATCTTTGAAATTTCTTTTTCCAATTAAAGTAGCTTAAAATTAATATGTTCGGCGGAATAAATCCTAAACAAATGCAAGGCATGATGAAGAAGATGGGCATAGCTCAGAACGAAATAAATGCCAAAAGAGTTATTATTGAGTGCGGTGATAAAAAGATTATTATTGATGAACCATCCGTTATAAAAATTTCAATGCAAGGACAGACTTCTTATCAAATTTCAGGCGAAGAAAGAGAAGAGAGCCTCGAAGCTTTTAGTGAAGATGATATTAAAATGGTTATGGATAAAACTGGAAAGTCAAAAGATAAAGTTGTCGATTTCTTGAAAAAAAATAATGGCGATATTGCTCTTGCTATTATGGAATTAAAGTAATGTTAAAAAAATGTATTGATGCTTTGAAAAATGCGCAAGTTCATTTGGATATAGCAAAGAGAATGTCTGGATTTGGAGTTAGTGTTGTTGGTGAAAATCGACTTTTAGCAAAAATTTTAGTTGAGTTGCAGAAGTCCGTAAGTTTCATTATTGATTCTTTTCTTTATCATGAAGCACTAATTAGAAAAATCCACATTCCAGGAGATAGGGAGGGAAGAGCTAAATTATTCTTTGATAAAATTTCCGGAAAATATTTGCAAAATAAACAAATAGAGGATATGGGGCAGATTTTAAAGCTAACAAAAAA
The DNA here is from genome assembly GCA_964574775.1 of Candidatus Woesearchaeota archaeon. Lineage (GTDB taxonomy): Archaea > Nanobdellota > Nanobdellia > Pacearchaeales > GW2011-AR1 > CABMGO01. The sequence goes on from CAZNOS010000012.1 coordinate 1,232, forward strand.
ACATAAAAACGCACATCTTGAGTTTGTCAAAAAGGATAAGTTTGTTATTTTTAACGGAGATGGGTATGAAATTTTGACATCGCCAAAATTAAAGGAGCTCATTGCTTCACTCAATAATGTAATTTCTAATTTTCCATTAAAAACATAAGATATAAATACTTCCTCTTTCTCGTAAGTGTTCTCTTAAGGGATTGTGGGAACTATGATAAGTGAAATATTAAAGGAAAAAACTAGCGCAGACCATTTACTCTATGTGAGTATGAAATACACAAAGACTTGTGATGTTATTCTTAACCTAATTGCAAGATGGAAAAGTATGATTGAAATGAGTTTTGATGCAGTTATACAGAAATCTTTTGATGATGGGATATTGAAACAAATGCCGGAATCTCCAAAGCAAAAAATAGAGTTTTTGAAAACTTATTTTAGAAAATTGAAGGCACTACAAGAGACTGTACCCGTCTATATATTCTTTAAAAGAATTCCTGATTTGCAAAAAACCAGAGAGGGTGAATTTAGAAAAAATGTTAACCTGAAAATCATAGAACCGGGTAAAATTACAGAGATAAACATGGATAAGCTGAAGGAGTATGCCGAACTGCTCGAAAGATTTATAAGCGAGACAAAACAATTCCTTTCCGTCTAAAATGGGCAGAATAATAGCTATTGTTTCGGGAAAGGGCGGTGTAGGCAAGACTACTACTGCAATAAATCTTGGCGCGGCCTTAAACCAATTGAATAAAGAAGTTATAATTGTTGATGTAAACCTTAATACTCCGAACATTGGAATTCACCTTGGTGCGCCAATAGTTCCAGTTACTCTAAATCATGTCTTAAAAGGAAAAGCAGATATTGAAGAGGCCATTTATGAACATTCTTCTGGCACTAAGATTATTCCGTCTTCTCTTTCTGTAAAGGAAATTACCAAGTTTAATACAAAGAGAATACCTCAAGTCATAGCTCAATTGAAGGACAAGGCTGACTTTATCATACTTGACTCTGCTGCTGGCTTTTCAGAAGAAGCGATGGCAACACTTGAAGCTGGAGATGAAATCATAGTCGTTACAAATCCAGAGATGCCTTCTGTTACAGACTCACTAAAGGCGATTAAAGTTGCTAGGGAAATGAAAAAGGATGTGAGGGGCGTGATTGTTACGAGACATAGAAATGAGAATTACGAAATGTCCTTACAGTCAATAAGATCCATGCTTGAGTCTCAAATTATTGGAGTTGTTCCCGAAGATACTTGCGTAAAAAAGGCGCTAAACAAAAGAGATGCGGTAGTTCATACACACCCAAAAAGTAAAGCATCTAGGAAATATACAGAAATTGCATTAAAAATAATTGGTCCGAGCGCAAACAAAGATAAGAAACCTGAAGGAATGTTTTCGAGGATATTTGGATTCGGAAACGACGAATATTAATTTTTTCTAAAGATTTATAAAATAGAAGTTCATTTCTTTTGAATGGGGTTGATAAACGGTCTTGCTATTTTTTCTAATGATATTATTTCTAACATACCCGCATCTGAATTTTTACTTATAGAGATCGGTATAATCATAATTTTTTGTGCACTTTTTGCAGCTATTGCTAGATTATTCAAACAGCCACCGCTCTTTGCATATGTTTTTGCTGGATTTTTAATAGGACCAGCTATTTTGGGTTTCGTAAAGGATATTACAACGATAAATTCTTTGTCGGAAATTGGCGTAGCCTTTCTTCTTTTCTTAGCTGGATTAGAAATTTCTCTTAAAAAATTACGACAAGTCAACATAAGAAAAGTTGTTATCGTAGGAATTTTACAGGTTATAGCTGTGTTTGGATTAACGATGTTATCCATTAATCTTATAGGATTAAATTTTATACAAGGAATATATGTTGGCGTTATAATTTCTTTTAGTTCTACTATGATTGTTTTAAAAATATTGTCTGACCGTGGTGAAATGGTAACTTTACATGGAAGGATCCTGATTGCGATTCTTTTGTTACAGGATTTGTTTGCCGTTATAGCAATTGCAACGCTAACATCTGAAAATGTTTCCATGATGTCAATTATACCGTCTATAATTAAAGTATTAATTTTAGCTGGATTGTCAATATTACTTCAGCGTTTCTTTTTCGAGTATGCATTTAAAAGAGCGGCTGCATCAAAACAATCTAAAGAATTATTGGTATTATTTGCACTAGCTGTCTTATTCTTGTTTATTATTTTGTCTCTCGTACTGGGTCTTTCAATAGCAATCGGTGCATTTATCGCGGGTGTTTCGCTTGCAAATTTGACATTTAAGACGGAATTAGAATCTAGAGTTGGTCCGTTGCGAGACTTTTTTTCTATTTTATTTTTCGTAGCTTTAGGTATGCAAATAACCACATCTGGTCTTGAGCAGGAAGCAAGCTTATTTTTATTTTTGCTAATCGGTTCGCTTATAGTAAAGCCATTGATTACTTTTATTTTATTAAGATTTTCTGGATATACAGAAAAAACGTGCTTCTATTCCTCTCTTGGATTAGGACAACTTTCTGAGTTTTCGATAATTTTGGGGGTTATGGGATTTGGACTGGGAATTTTAAATCAGGCCATGTTGTCGACGATTATAATTGCAACGATAGTTTCTATGTCATTGACTGTTTTCTTTATGGATTATGAAAGTAAATTATATTTATTATTTAGGCGGCCAATGTCGATTTTTAACTTTATATCGGTTAATGAGAATGTTGGATTTGCAGATAAAATCAAAAAAACCATCTTATTAATTGGCTGCGATAGAATGGGGAGTATAATTTTAAGAGAATTAATGAAGGAGAACAAAGACCATATTTTGGTATTGGATTATAATCCAGAAATAATAGCGAAACTCAAGGAAAAGAAGATATCCTGTATTTATGGCGATGCCTGTGGACCTGACATGCTTAGCCATGTGAATGTGGAGAATTTAAAAGAAATAATTAGCACTGCCCCCAACTTGGAAGATGGTCTCTCTCTTCTGGAAAAAATAAAAAAGATAAATAAAAACATTAGAGTAATTTTGACGGCACAAACCAACGATGACGCTCTTGAATTATATAGCCAAGGGGCAGATTATGTGATGTTACCCCGATTTACTGCCGGGGAGATAGTGGCAAATATAATAAAAAAAGATGGAGCAACTCTTGAAAATGTTAGGAAGAGCCAGATTGCCAGAATAAAAGAAGCATGGCAGTTTTTCGGGAAGCTTTAAAAATCTCTAACTACTTGTATAAGAATGGATGAAAAGATATTGGAGTCGTTATCTCCCATTGAACGAAAAGTATTGCCTAAGATTGGCAACGGAAGCGATTTAGACAGTATTTCTGAGAAGGCTGGGACCGATAATACAACCACACTAAGAGCTCTAGAGTTTTTGAAGAATAAAAATATTGTTACAATTGATGTGAAGGAAAAGTCGTTGGTTGCGCTTGGAATTAATGGTGTTTATTATCAAAAGAAAGGATTACCCGAAAGAAGACTTTTAAACGCACTTGTTGATAAAAAATCTGTTCCGCTTGGCGAACTTAAGAATGTTTCTGGTCTGAACGACAACGAAGCAAAAATTTCTGTTGGTGTACTTAAGAAAAAAGCGCTGGTTGAAATTAAAGACGGTCGAGTTGTGTTAAACGCATCGGATTCAGAAGTTAAAAAAGAAATGCTTGAAGAAAAATTTCTCAATAAAATTCCGATTGCAATTGACGAACTAGAGCCAGAAGAAAAATTTGCGCTTGAGTCCCTGAAAAGCAGAAAGGATATTGTTGAAATTAAAGTTGAAAAAAAAATAACTGTAAAATTAACTGCGTTTGGAGAAAAAATATCTAAAGAAAATATTGACGAGGATATGATTGAACAGTTAACGCCAAAAATTATTGCTTCTAGCGCGTGGAAAACAAAAAAATTCAGAAGATATGATATTGTTTCTCCAGTGCCAAAACTTTATGGTGGAAAAAAGCATTTTGTTAATCAGGCAACTGATTATGCGAAGAGAATTTGGATGGATATGGGTTTTAAGGAAATGACTGGAGGAATGGTGGTTAATAGTTTTTGGAATTTTGATGCTTTATTTACCGCACAAGATCATCCGGTTAGGGAGATGCAGGATACATTTTACATTAAGGGACTTTCGGGCACACTTCCAGATAAAAAGCTGGTTGAAAACGTTAGAAAGGCTCATGAAGGCGGAGTTGACGGCAGTAAAGGTTGGGAATATAAATTTAATGAAGAAATTTCCAGAAGAGTTTTATTAAGACCACACACTACTTGTGTTTCAATAAAAACCTTGAAAGAAATTGCAGATCGAAAAGAATTTCCCGCAAAATGTTTTGCACTTGGAAAATGTTTTAGGAACGAAACCGTAGATTGGAAACACGGATTTGAGTTTAATCAGACGGAAGGAATTGTTATTGATGAGAATGCGACTTTCAGGCAACTACTTGGTTATTTGAAACAGTTTTTTAGTAAGATGGGCTATGACAAGATTAGGATAAGACCGAGTTTTTTTGCATATACGGAACCAAGCCTAGAGATAGATTGCTGGAATAAAGAAAGGGGGGAGTGGCTTGAGCTTGGCGGAGCGGGAATGTTTAGACCGGAAGTTACTATTCCGATTTTTGGAAAGCATATTCCAGTTTTGGCTTGGGGACCTGGATTTGATAGAATAATTATGGAGCTGTATGAAATTAAAGATTTGAGAGAGATGTATAAAAATAATATAACTAAACTGCGAGATATGAAATTCTGGGAAAAATGACAGTTGTATCAATGAATAGAAAAGAAGTAGAGAAAAGAATAGGCAAGATTAGTGCGGAAGTCGAAAATAAGATTGCGATGTTTGGAACACCGATTGAGTCTTTGACCGATGAAATTTTAGAAATTGACGTTACTCCGAATAGGCCGGATTTACTTTCGACGCAGGGGTTTGTTCGTGCGATGATTCCATATTTGAAAGATGAAAAGTTAAAACCAACTAAAGTCAATAAACCAGAAAAAGATTTTAAAGTTATTATCGATAAGTCTGTTAAGTCAGTTAGACCATTTACTGCTTGTGCGATTGTGAAGAATTTGAAATTAGACGATTCTAAAATCAAAGAGTTAATAGATATTCAGGAGAAATTACATACTACTTTTGCGAGAAAGAGAAAGAAACTTGCGATAGGAATTTACCCCCTTGAAAAAATAAAGCTTCCGATAACTTTCTGTGCTAAAAAACCGGAAGAGATTAGGTTTCAACCGCTTGAATTTCCGAGAGAAATTAGTGGGCTACAGATTTTGTCGCAACATCCGGCTGGAAGAGAGTATGCACATTTACTAGAGGGACAGGAAAAGTTTCCGGTTTTTATTGATGCAAATAAAAAAGTTTTATCAATGCCTCCTATAATTAATTCACATGAGACGGGAAAGATTTCTGAAAAAACTAAGGATGTTTTTATTGAATGTTCGGGTTTTAACTTAGCATATTTGAAGAAGACTTTGAACATTTTGGTTGCGATTTTTGCAGATATGGGGGGAGATATTTATCAGATGAAAGTTGAAGATAAAGATGATTATTTGTCTCCGGACTGGACAAGCGAAAGAGTCAAGTTAAAATTAGATGATGTAAATAGAACTCTTGGATTAAAATTGACAGAGAAAGAAGTTAAAAGATGTTTGGAAAAAATGCAGATTGAATATGAGAATGGGGTTGCGTTAATTCCACCCTATAGGATAGATATTTTGCATTGGATTGATTTAGTTGGAGATATTTCGATTGGATATGGGTTTGAAAATTTTGTGCCAGAGATTCCTAAAATATCTACAATTGGTGAGGAAGATTCAATTAGTAAAATGAAAGGAAAAATAGCAAATATATTAACGGGCCTAGGATTATTGGAATGTTCGTCTTATCATTTGAATACAAAAGAGGATGTTTTAAAGAATGATTCGAACTTTAAAGGAATTGAAGTCGAGGAATCAAAAACGGAATATAATACCCTAAGGTCAGATTTGTTGACGAATAGCTTGAAAATATTGTCGGAGAATTCAGATTCATCTTATCCTCAGAGAATATTTGAAACCGGAAGGATTTTCAAGTTAGATCAAAATAATGTTTCGGATTCTGGAATTTTAGAGCTTGAGCATCTCTCGATTAGTTTAACACATGATAAGGTTAACTTTACAGAAATAAAACAAATTCTAGATTACTTATTCAAGATGTTAAATAGAGAATATACGATAGCGGAGACTGAAGACAATGCACTTATTCCCGGTAGATCTGGAAAAATAATGATTAACAATAAACAAGTGGGAATTATCGGAGAAGTTCATCCTCGTGTTTTAAAAAATTGGAATATAAATATGCCAGTTGTTGTACTAGAGCTGAATATTGAAAGTTTGTTATAGTAAAAAGAAGTGTATTTTACACATCAATAATATTTTTAAATAGGAGTTTTCTAAATAATGTATGGCAACAAGCGGAGACATGGTAACAGCATTGGTAGCTTATCTTGAGAAGAATTTAAAAAAGGGATATAAGATAGATGATTTGAGATGGGCACTTGTTAACCAGAAACATTCTAGAATTGAAATTGAAAAAGCAATAAAAATCATTGAGGCTCGAACACCTTCTGCGAAAAAAGACGAAGAAAGAAAAGAGGAAATAAAAATTGCCACACAGGAACAAATTGTAGAACCCGAGAGAAAGAGGGGTTTCTTGTCTAGATTATTTGGTTAAAATTAAAAAATTAAGCTTCTTGAACTGCTATTTTCGGTATTTCCTTCATTATTCTGTCGATAACTTGCTTGTCGCTAATTCTCGGTTCTCTTTCTGTCATCTTTAACGCGTGAGCAACGCTCGCCATGACATCAACCTTGTATTTTCTAAATTCTGAATTTTCTAGAAAAGACATTATGTGTTTCATAACCTGCTCTTCGGAGCATCCGACATGGTGCTTTCTAAATTTTAGAGCCTCGTTTACACCCGCAATCATCAATACTCCTCTTTTTATTTCGTCCACCATACTTCTTCAATTTTATGTTCGTTTATAAATATTTGTGGGATAAAAAAGATATTTTATGTGTACTAAGCCACCTCCGAGAGTTGAACTCTACCCTCGTCCACCTCCCGTAGAATTATTTTAGATTTTAATGTGGCTACTAAGCCACCTCCGAGAGTTGAACTCGGGACCTTTACCTTACCAAGGTAACGCTCTACCGGGACTGAGCTAAGGCGGCAACAAATAACCACAATTAACAAGTTTTATAAATTCTCTTAATAGGAAAATAATATGGAAAGAACTATTGAGGATATAGAAGCTGAATATGCAAAGCTAGAAAAGAAATTTTCATTACCTAGTTTTGGAAATCTAATTGAAGATTTTGATATTGATAAGATAGCAGAAAAGGAAGGTGGAATTCTCATAAGAGACATTAGAAGATCTATTAACGATAAGCTCTCGGCCTACTTGCATTTATTTGAGACTCTAATGAACCCATCTTCTCCGCCAATTTTTGTGCTGACTTTTTTGAAAAATATGAATGATGATAATAGAAAATTAATAAAAGAAATTTACAAAGATCTTTCTAAAATACAACTTACAAATATGAAGCTAGACACCATTTTCGATGAAAAAAAAGAAGTTGAATTTATAAAAAATTCATTCAGTATTTGGCAAACTATGAAGAAAAAAGTTTATTCTCTATTTGGAGATTTCGAACAAGAATTTGAGAAAAATTCTGAGACAAAAGAAAAAAGTTATTTTGGCTAGTTTTGTGAATATAAAAACGCAGATACAAAATTTATTTAAATTTAGTAATTATTCTGCGAAAAATTTCTTTTATTGAATGTGAAAAACGAGGCACAAATTAAATAATTAATTAGTTTTATTCCTCGAAAAATATATTTTATTTTTTGAATATGAATTGTCTACAAAAGATATTCCTTCTTTTTATCACGTCTTTCTTGGTTTTTATAACCCTAGAAAGGGCTTGTAGAGCGCTAAAAGTAGATGCCCTATTCGCCCCTTCTGGGAAAAAAGAGGTGATAAATATTATACAATTCCTTCCTTTTTAAATCTTTCGTTTTTGTTGTAATTCTCTAGTGACAAAAGACTTGCGTAATTTTGCCGTCGTGATATGGTAAATCCATTCACCCAAATGCTTATTAATTGAAGCCATTTAGTGAAAAATATGGAAGATGTGATAAAGATTGGTGAGCATAGCCCCGGAAAAAATAAGATAGGTGAAAGCCAGTTTTATAATTTAATTACTGGAACAGAAGTTAGTTGGCAAGCCATCATTTATGATCTTATAAATTCCGAACAGCTTGATCCTTGGGATATAGATATTGGGGTTTTAGCCGACAGATACGCCATTATAGTTAAAGAAATGGAAGATGCGGATTTTTTTATTTCCTCGAAGGTATTACTCGCATGCTCTCTATTGTTGAGATTGAAGTCTGAAATTCTTTCTAATCGATATATCCAGGAATTAGATGAAGCTATTTATGGGAAAATTGAAGATAAAAAATATATTTTAGAACGGCTTGAGTTGGATGAGGACGAGATTCCTATTTTGGTTCCAAAAACACCAATGTCTCGTTATAAAAGAGTTACATTACAGGAGCTCATGGGTGCCCTTAACAAGGCCATTGAGACCGAAAATAGAAGAATTAAGAAGGATATTAAGGCTAGACAGGCCGAGAAGTCAGCGCTTGTTGTTTTGCCAAGGACTGACAGAATACCGCTAAAAGATAGGATTAGTATGGTATATGAAAGAATTAACGGGCACATTACTCCCATTGTGAAACATATGACTTTCTCGGAATTAGCTCCATCAAGAGAAGAAAAACTTGTTTCTTTTTTACCAGTATTGCATCTTTCAAATTCAGATAAGCTTTATCTTAACCAACCAAAACAATTTGATGAAATATTTATGAGACTAGAACAACTCGAAGAAGAGATTGCTGAACTTAAGAAAGAGCTTGGCGAAGCTACGCCAGAAGAATCAGAAGAAATAGAAGAGGAAATAGTTGAACTGGAAGAATTTGAGGAAGATATGAAGAACTCAGTTGTAGAAAAAAAATTGAAAGAAGTTGATAAAGAATTAGAAAATAACGAAGACTAATTATCTTCTCTTTATAGCTTCTCTAAGTCGCATTATCTCCTCAGATACAACTTGCATAGGATTCAAAGTAAAAACTTCTGCATTCTCAGGAATCTTTAACATTTGTCTACTGTATGCAGTAAAAAAATAAGGCCCCTCTGTTCTTTCTATTCCGAAAAAATCTTGTCCTTCTATCTTTGTGTTGTCTACTGCATGAAAACGTAGCAAAGCAATATTATAAAAATCTGGACTAACTCCATCTTCATATTTTGGTTCTAATAATTTTTCTTTTGGGAAATCGGGTATAAGTGCAAATAAGTTTTTCCCTTCCCTTAGACCCTCAATTATTCCTCTAGGATTATCTGACAAAAGATGTACTAACCCCTCATGTCCCATCCATCTACTCAGTGACGCATGCATACAATAACGTGTTTGAATTTCAACATCCCCTACGTGAACAATTCTTTTGTCTGGCATAAAATTTCATATTTACATCATTTAAAAGAATTATTGTCTTTAGAGGTATATATTAAATTCCTTCAATCAATTCCTTTTCGCTCAATTTTTCTTCTTTGCCAGTCTTCATATTTTTCAAAGTATATTTTTTATTTTTAACCTCTTCTTCTCCGACAAAAATAACTTTTTCTATTTTCTTAGAATTTGCATAATCTAATGCCCTACTCGGGGACTTATCTGTCAATAGAACCACTGGAATATTTTTGAATCTTAGCTGTTCTGTAATTTTTATTGCTTTTTCATCCTGTGAAATTGACAGAACTAAAACACTATTTCTTTCGGGCTCTATTTTTGATAATAAAAATAAGGGCTCTATCCCGAATGAGATTCCGGTCGATTGAATTCCGCCTACTAAATAACTTCCTCCGCCAGAAAGGGAAACGCCCAGCTCTTTGTTCCAAATTTCAAACACACTTCCATTGTAATAACTTAGTCCTCTTGCTAAAAATGGTCTGAATTCAACTTCGACTCCATAAATAAAACATAACTGCTTTAATTTTTTTATCTCTTCGTAGAATCTATATTTTTCAAAACTTTTTTCTTTCGATGTAAATATTTCTATTAGCTTCTCAGCATTTAACTCTTGTAGATTTTTTGCAACTTCTTCTTTGGATGACTTATCTAATTTATCTAGCTCCCTAATTGCTTGTTCCCTATTCTTTTCTGGAATCTTTTCTGTTTCTAGAATTTCATTAATTAGTTTTCTATTGTTAATGTAAATTGTCGCTGGAATATTTAATTTTTCGTAAATATTTTTTGCAAGAGCCAAACACTCTGCCTCGTCTTTTAAAGAACTCCCCACCACGTCGGCATCACATTGAATAAATTGCCTCAATCTTCCAGCCCTTATTGGTTCGTCTCTGAAATTGTATCCAATCTGATATCTCTTATATGGAAGTTTTTGATTTTTCGCAATTCTCTTTAGTTGAAATGTGAATTCGAATCTCAGAGCAAGTTTTCTTTTGCCACGATCTTCCAAGGAGAAAATATCTCTAACGGCTTCGTCATTTTTGTTTTTACCACGAACAAATTCTTCATTTTCTATTACTGGCGTTTCGGCTGGCTCAAACCCAAATAAATTAAATTGATTTCTAATTATTTTAATCATTCTTTCTCTTTTTTTAGCGTCTTCGCCTAGAAAATCTTGGAATCCCTTTGTTGCCTCTATTGTCATCTTAAGTTACCCTCCAAATGTGCCCTTCAAAAATAATTTATATTTTAATGTATTTAATAGTTTGCTAGAAGTGTTTTGTCATATCCATATCTATCTGCTTGGTTATCGTTTGTATTTACGGACATCTAACATAAATTAGTTGATTATATGGCGGATTGACATAGCATTCGTGTGCTGTATATTTTCTCATATAATCGTCGTATGTATAGTAAATATTTGGACGATATTGAAAGCTGTAAGAATTTGAATGATAGTTGTAATAATCTGGTTCATTATAATCATATTCATCATTATAATCTATTCTCTGATGATATTGCTGGTATTCTGCAGTTGCCCTGTAACTATAGCCATATCTATAATCGTATATCGGATATCTATCTTCATTTTCCAAATCATGATTATTATAGTTATAATATTCGTCTGCGGGAACTTCTCTGGTAATTATAATTATTCCGTCGTCTGCGCTTAGATCATTATATGAATTACATGCTAATGTTAATTGTAAAGATAAAACTAACAATAATATAGATAAAATGAATTTTGTTGCGTTTTTCATATTAATCTGATGTAATTTTTGTTTATAAAACATTGCCCTGTTTTTCGTCACTGCATTGTCCTAAAAAATTATTTCATCTTACTTTCTGTTTTGGATTTAATCTCTAAACTAAACAACCACTCCAGTAGTGCCCAAAGAAGAGATAATAACCCACCGGTAAAAAAGAAATAATACCAACCACTCAATAATCCACGCAAAACACTTTCCACGGAATCATATAACGCTGGCTCTACAAAATTTCCCAACGATAAAAACCATGCAGAATAGTTTGAGAAAAAAAAGCTTAAAACATGCAACGAACCGCTTTGCATCGATTGAATTATTATACCAATAATTGCAAAAAATAATGTGAATATTAATGGCATTCGAAGCGGATATGCAATACTAATTCTAAATTTCTTTTCAGAATAGACTTCACTTCTTTTTTCTTGTTCGTTCATATATTTTGTACATATTCGAGGCTTTTAAATTTTATTAAAAAATGAGAGGACCGGAAGTCCGTGATACTCCCGGCCCAATCATCTCTACAAAAGAGATGACCATGATTTTCTTAATAAAATAATTGATGTTTTAAATTTTTGTTTTAGAACGCTCCCACCGGGATTCGAACCCGGGTTTCCACCGTGAAAGGGTGATGTCCTTGGCCTCTAGACTATAGGAGCTTATGCTGATGAAATATCGAGCTAAAATTCGTTTTTAAAACTTCCTAAAAATTAAAAATGCAATAGGTTCTGTAATATCCATGCGCTTAAAAGCTTTTTGTTATTGGGACATGGAAACAAAACAAATAAAAAGGGCTTTTTCTCTAAAAAAATATGGCAGAAGCAAAAAAGAAAATTGAAGCAAAGCCGGTAATCAACGACTTGATTTTTAAAGAATTGATTAAACGAGGCTATTCCCTTGAGGGTAACACGCGTGTATGGAATATTGCCGACTCTAAATTGTGGTATTTGACGCCGGAACAAGCGCAGGGCTATTTAGATTTGGAGGATGATCAAAGCTATAAAAAACAAACTGGCCAGCAACAAGCAGAGAATTTGGTAGAATCTAATATAAAAGAGATAGTTGGAGAAATTGGTAGTGTTCCAATTAATATTGTTGATTTGGGATGTGGAGATGGCTCGAAGGGTCTTAATATTATTGAATTACTTAGAAAATCGAATCCCAACTTAAAGATAAGATATTGTCCTATAGATATTAGTGGCTATATGGTTCAAAGAGCAATGGAGACCGTTTCTAAGAAAGGAGTCGATGAAATTGTCGATTTTCAATATAATATCTCTGACTTTGAAAATTTAGAGAACGTAACGCCTCTTTTGAGTAAGGGTGAATATAAGAAAAATATATTTCTTTTACTTGGTAATACTTTAGGAAATTTTGAGATACATGAATTATTATACGAGATTAGGAGCGCAATGAATCCTGGAGATATTTTCATTGTAGATACTGCAGTTGACGATGACAAACAGCAAGAAAGAGCGGATGCATATAAAAACAATAGATGGATTAATAATTGGATGATTCACGTTCCTCTCCAACTAGGACTATCTAGATCTGACGTGGATTTGGGAGTTCGATTTAAAAACCAAAGAATAGAAGCTTATTATTCATTAACGAGAGATGTGGAAATTGTTTTTCAAAACAGAAAAGTTCTCTTTAACAAGGGCGATCAGATTATTATTGTCATTGCATACAAACACAAAAAAGAAGATCTGTTGACATATTTTAATATGCATTTCGGTGGAGTTTCTTTAAATATTTCTAAAGACAAATCAAAGGCATTGATAATTTGTAAAAGATAATTATTTTTCTAAGGGCATTATTATCCACGCAAGAAGATAAAATATTATCATCATACCCATGGACATTAGGGTCAATAAAACAAAAATAAGTCTTATCAATACAGGATCAGCGTCGAAATATTTACCAATACCTCCGCATATTCCTGCGATTATTCTTTCCTTTTTGCAACGATATAGTTTTTTTGTCATGATTAAACCGATGAGCCCAGCAAGATTTGAACTTGCGACCCCCGCCTTTCTTAGCGAAATGCTTGAAATTGCGTCTCTAACGAAACGCACTCTTATAAGAGCGGTGCTCTACCAGGCTAAGCTATGGGCTCATCTAATGAAAACACAATAAAAAAGATATAAAAAGCTTGTTATTCTGCAATTTTTATGCTAATTGGTTTAGTCGGAAAACCGTCGTGCGGAAAATCAACTTTTTTCAAGGCAGCTACGCTAATGGATGTTTTAATTGCAGCCTATCCTTTCGCGACGATAAAACCGAACACTGGAATAGGTTATGTTCGAGTTCCTTGTATTTGTAAAGAATTTAATACAAAATGCAATCCACGAACGGGGAGTTGTAATGGAGAGTTAAGATTTGTTCCAGTCGAATTAATGGACGTTGCTGGATTAATTGAGGGTGCCTCAGAAGGTAAAGGACTCGGGAATCAATTTTTATCTGATTTATCTAGAGCAGATGCGTTCATACACATAGTTGATGTCTCTGCCACAACAGACGCCGAAGGGAAAGAATGTTCGCCAGATAAAGGAAATCCTATCAAAGATATTGCAATGCTTGAGAACGAACTGGATTTATGGTATTTAGGCATTTTAAATAAGGCATGGGGGCCACTCGTGCGAAAAATGGCAATCGAAAAAACAGATTTTGCGAAAACAATAGCTAAACAATTTTCAGGATTAAACGCCGAAGAAGATGATGTAAAAGAGGTTGTCAGAAAACTCAATCTCAACACAGAGAAAGCGAACACCTGGACAAACGCCGACCTGAGAAATTTTGCACATGAAATAAGACATATAACAAAACCGATGATAATCGCGGCAAATAAAATTGACAAATCCTCTGGAGCCGAGTGGTATGAAAAAATAAAAAAAGAATTTCCAGATTTAATTATTATTCCTTGCTCAGCTGATTCAGAATTATCTCTAAGACAAGCCGCAAAAGCAGGAATGATTGACTACGTTCCCGGACAAAAAGATTTTGTGATTCATGAAGGAAAACTGAACGAAAAACAAAAACAAGCTTTGACGTCTATTAAAGAAAATATCTTAAGTAAATATGATGATGGCACGGGTGTTCAGGAAATTCTCGACTCCGCAGTTTTCAAATTATTAAAATACATTGCGGTTTTCCCAGCAGGTGCGCATAAACTCGCAGATTCAAAAGGAAACATTTTGCCAGATTGTTTTTTAGTTCCACATGGAACGACGGCTCTTGATTTTGCATTTAGATTACACACCGATTTGGGGAATAATTTTATTAAAGCTATTAATGCCCGAACAAAACAAACTGTAGGGAAAGATCATATTTTGAAACATCGAGATGGGATTGAGATTATTACGAGGTAATGGAAACTTTAAAATATAATTATTTTCCATTCTAATACATATTCTATAGGATTAATTCCCATTAGCTGAACCCAATTCATAAGACTGAACATCTGCGATTGCCTTGCGAAGAGGTAGTCCACTGCCTAATCTATGTAAGATTCTTAATGCATGTGGGATATCCTTTCCACGCACTTCTTTTAAAAACAAATGTGTATCTTCATAAGAAAGGGTTTTGGCTCCTGACCAAAAGCGTTGCGGAGAATATCCTAATTCCAGTCCTTCGTTCGTTCTTGAAAGAGTTTTGGCACAGGATTCTACATCGTCTACTCCTGTTTGTAAAAAACTTGCCAAATCTATTATACTGGTTTTCATGATATTTTATATAAAAACTGATTTAAATAGTTGTCTTTTAATTTTTACCAACATAAGTCCGCACATAAATTCTTAAAGAGAAATCTCTATATTAAATTATGACAAAGGAATATCATATAACCAAAGTCAAAACAACGTTTTTTAAATTTTTCAGAAAAATTGGGGACGTTGGGGATGAAATTGTTTATTCTGCAAGAAAAACATTCTATAAACCAATTAATAGTGAGAAAATGGAAATTGCCTTAAGAAAAATTTCTAAAGCTGGTAAAAAAATAGTTTTCAATCTAAAAGAAAATAAAAAAAATTGGGGACATAGAATAGATTTTGGAAATAATTTTCTAATAAATCACGACGATGTATAGAAATTAATCTATTTTATTTATTCTTATTAGATGAAATCCAAATTGTGTTTTCACTGGTCCGATAATATCGCCTACTTTATTTTTTTCGTCGAAACATACTGCGTCAAATTCTGGAACCATCATGCCTCTACTAAATGTTCCTAAGCTTCCACCATGTCTTTTTGATGGACATAAAGAGTGTTTTTTTGCCGCTTCTTCAAATGTTGATTCTTTAGAAACTATTTTATGTAAAACATCCAGCGCTTCTGCTTCTGTTTTAACTAGAATATGAGATGCGGAAACGGAGTTCATCTTTTACCACCCTCAATATATTCAAATTCCTGAATATTATCTCCTTTGAATCTCATAACTTCCACCGTCGTTTTATCCGCAAGCGATTTTGATCTCGCCCAAATACGAGCAACGCCATCTAATGGACGACATGGATGATCTTCTGCCTCATGCCAATCTCTTTGTCCCTTAACCCTGCAATAATAAATTAAATCAGAAACCATCTTATAAAAATACAATTCCGTCTTTAGTTAGTGCAGTAAATCTAACGCCAACTGGAATAGCTAAAAGTGCGGAGAGTAATGCCATGTGTTCTTTTCCGCTTCCGGATGCAATTGAAAGTGCAACTTCTGAAGAAAAATCTGAATCTAATTTTGGTTTTAACTTCTCTACTAATTCGTTTTTTAGTGCAACCAAAGACTTTTCCAAATCTACTTCGACAAAATCAAATTGCGCGCCTTCTACCAAAAAATTTCTCGCAAAAGAACTTCCAACAACTACAACCTTTTCCCACTCGCCCCTTTTAATTAAGCCAGAGACTTGTCCCCAAGTTCCTTCTCCCTTAGATAATAAAGCTACTAATTGTACCATGTTGTGTAAAACCTGTTTGCCTTTAAAAGTATTTATGTGATAAAAAACTATATCCTTCTATATCCTGAATTAAATTCTAAAAGATGCGCTTGGAGTGGTGTGCATGACCTCACTCTAATTCCTCCCCTCGGCCAGTGGACTCCGCGCTCGTCTGCTCTCCCTAGAATCTCTTTATAATAATGTTCAATAAAATAAAATGTTGTTTTAGATTTTGGCTCAAATGAAACAGTCGAATAATCAAAATCCCTTGGGAGAGATCTTTCCAGTCCCGTGCTCTCCCACCAATTCCTTATGGGATCAGATGAAACCAGAGATGGTTTTTCGTCAGTATTTTTCCCGGCAGCTTTTGCCGCTAGTCTTTCTCTGGTTTCTTTAGGAAGGTGATGAATCCATGCGTCGGGTCCATACGATGTTGGTTTTGACATTATAGCATTTAATAATTAATCTTTAAAAAGATTTATGTGATAAAATGTAAAAATACTGTTTAATAACATTTAAAAACCCCAAAATTAACAAATAAATACTAAGACCTTAGACCAACGAGTCCAATTAAGGAGTCTAATCGAAAGATAGATTTGGTAGGGAAAAGTCTTTGATAAAAATGAAAATAGAAGAAGCAATTAAGGAATTGAGAAGTCAAGAAAAAAGAAAGTTTGTTCAATCGTTAGACTTAGTTATAAATTTACAAAAAATTGATCCAAGAAAGGAATCTATTAATACAATCTTAACAATTCCACACCCACCAATAAAGAGACTTTGTGCTTTCTTATCCAAAAAATCTCCAGTTGTTGATACAATCGTTAAAGAAGAATTTGAATTATACAAAGACAATAAGGCAATCAAAAGACTTGCAAAAAAATATGATGCATTTATTGCTTCCGCTCCATTGATGGCTGCTGTTGCTACAAAGTTTGGTAGATTTTTAGGTCCGCTTGGTAAAATGCCAACACCTCAAGCCGGAGTTATTATGCAAGAAACAGACGCTAATGTTAAAGAAATGGTTGAGAAATTATCTAAAACAACAAAATTAAGAATCAAGGAAAAAAGTATCAAACTTTCCGTTGGTAAAGAAGACATGTCCGATAAAGAATTAATCGAAAATTTTAAAGAAGTTTACAGAGAGATTACAGAATTACTTCCAAATAGAAAAGATAATATGAGCAATGTTTCAATTAAATGGACTATGGGCAAACCAATCGCTCTAGACAAATAAAAAAATGGTAGAACACAAAACACACGTTTCTGATGCAAAGAAAACAACAGTAAAAGAACTTGTGGAATTGATGAAATATAAGACAATAATGATTGTTTCAATTAAAGGATTGCCGTCCGCACAATTCCAGGAAATCAAGAAAAAACTAAGAGCAAATTCTAAAGTAAAAGTCGCAAAGGGAAATCTTGTTAAATTGGCTTTGGAAAAAGTTGGAAATCCTGCCCTTAAAGAATTAGAACAATATGTTTGCGCTGATTGCGCATTGTTATTTTCAGACGAAGATGCATTTATACTTGCTGGAACACTTAACGAATCCAAATCTCCTGCAAAGGCAAGGGCTGGGCAAATTGCACCAGAAAATATTTGGGCTGAAGCTGGTGGAACTGATTTGATACCGGGTCCGGATATTTCTGCATTATCTGCTGTTGGGTTAAAAATTAAAGTTGAAAATGGAAAATTAGCAATTCAACAAAGAGCAATTATTTGTAAACAAGGCGAGCCAATCTCTCCTGAAAGAGCTGCTATCTTGTCGAAGTTAAACATTATTCCTTTTAAAATTGGAATTGAGCCAGTTGCGGCTTACTCTAGTGGAAAAGTTTATTCTGGAATCAAGGTAAATAAAGAAGAAGCACTTGGAATATTGAGAAGTATGTACGCAAAATCTATTGCATTCGCGGTTTCACTTCCATTCGTTACAAAAGAATCGTTATCATTTATACTTGGAAAGGCAGCTTCACACGAAGCAGCATTACAATCTCTAATTAAAACTGGAGATAATCAATAAAAATGGAATACATATATGCGGCACTTTTGTTGCACAAACTAGG
>CAZNOS010000013.1:0-15321 GCA_964574775.1 Candidatus Woesearchaeota archaeon
ACCTTCTGTGTATACACATAGATATATACGGGTTTATAAATCTTTCGCTGGATGTAGCTTTGCACAGAAAATCTCAAATAAATAATCCTCTTATTTGAAATATCGTTCCGATTAATATTAAAAAAACCATAAATTTTTCAGTTTATATTCTATAAACAACTACATTCTAGCCAATATTTTTTCTTTTCCAACTTATGATTAACTTAATAGTGGTAACAGATAGAAAAGCTTATAAATATACATTTTTTACTTAAAACATGGAAAAATTAATGAGTATCGAAAGAGCTATCGGTAAAAAAAGTAGAATCACTCTTTTAGATAGATTAAAAAATGCGGGTATGAATATAGCTGGAAATCCATTTACTTTTTTATTCCCATTAGCGGCTGCATGTGCCCTTTATGGCGCTATTGATTTAGGAATTAATTCCTCTCGATTGGGAAAATTAAATAAGGGATACAATCAAGCATATGCCCAATCCCAGAATATTACTGGAGCATTAAATTCTAATACAAACTTCTGGCAAACCCCTCCACTCTCCGCAGAGATTTTTGAACCGATTAAGAAATCTATTGACTTGAGTCTATCTAGACAAAATAGCAATGAGGGTCAAGAAATTAGAGGATTAGTTGAGAAGGTTCAAGAAACAATGTACCTCCCCCAACCGGAAGGAACAAACCAACCGTCGAGAGAATTTTTAATGACACAACTCAATGAGAAACTTAAACCACTTTCTGAAGCCAGTGGAAATCATGGTGCATTATCCGCTATTTCATCACTTGGAGTAATATTATTCGGTTTATGCAGTGCCCTGGCCTATTCAGGAGCAAACTTTATGGATCATAATGATTCTAAAAAAAAATTAAGAAAGCGCTCTCTTAAATTCTTTCAAGGAGTAAAAAAATCAGTTAAAGAGGGGGATCTGGATAAAGAAAGTGTTGATTATCTTGGAGGATTTTTCGAAAAAATGGATTTAACTCATATAAATTATGTTGATATGACCGATCTTCTTGCAACACTTGGGGAAAATCTCAGATCAAGAAGCAAACCACTCTTAAAAACACTCTCTGAACACCCTTGCTACGATTCGAGTCTTCTTGAGGATCTTTGCGAAACTTATCATAACCTCAGAAGAGAAGATGAAACACATCCCCTAGAAAGAAGTAGGTTAAAAAGCAGAAAAGATTTATTTTTGGATGTTTGGTCTAGAAATAAAAACAGTCACTCTAGAAGATACATAGTAGAAACTATAAGCACAAGTTTATCTTATGAAAGAACCGTCCCAGAAATACTAGATGCATTAATTCAGGGAACAATAGATATATCTGAAATTAAAAAAGCTCATGGATTTTTATATAACACCGTTATTTCAGATGACAAAATCGCAAAAAGATTAGTTAAACATTACTTACAAACACCCGGAAGCCCAAGCCTACCTGAAGATCTGGGCTTTCTCAAAACATATGCTGATCGTAGACTTGAAACATTAACTCCCTCTGAATCCCTATCCCTACTCTCCGAACTAGAAACATTAAGAACTTTTACGGGCGAACCATCCTATTCATATTGGTTACATAGACAAGAAAATGAGGGAATAATAGATATTGCACGAGAGATATTTAAAAAAAATCCCTTACTAGCTTCAAAAATCATACTTGAGGGTCATGAATTATTTATAGAAAGCCCCCTTAAAAGAGACTTATGTGAACAAATAGTCCTAGATGGATTTATTCCCACTCCCTACCTCGTAAAAAGATTAGATATGGCAAAAGATAGGAAAGCAGAACTGGGGAATTGGAATAAAACCAGAGAAGAAATTAGACAGGGTGGATTTGATCCTTCTGATGAATTAAAAAGAAATATTGAATATACTCATTATTGTATAGAAGCAACAAAACTTAGAAAAAATTCAGATTTCGAATCTTATCAAGCGGTTTTGGAGGGAACTCAAAATGATTAAACAAGAAAGCGAGATGAGATATTTAGCCGTAGAGGCTAATAGACTTTTGAGATTTTTGTCCCAAATAAGACAAAACCAAAAAGATGTTATTCTTGTACCTAATCTCCGTTATGGATTGGTTGCTATCAGCCCCATAATTCCAATACTAAGAAAGGAGGGATATAATATCTGTCCATACAAGATTGGCTCTAGTGAATCTCATGGAGATTCACTTGTTATGGGAAGTCAATCACTCCCTCTCCCTGTAGAATTTCTGACCGAAAGCCAACCGCATTTTGCGATAATAGATGGAACAAGAAACATTGGTGGAAATTGTATGGCTAACCATAAATATCCAGATTCTCAGCAGGGATATTTAAATGCCGTAATTGTCTTAAATGATTTTATTACATCTCAAGATGAAAAATCTTATATGTCCTTACTCGGAGTTTCACAGGATCATATAAAACAACTAAGAGATAAATCGCAATATTGGGCGCATAAACAGACTTTGGAGGCACAATTAAAAAACGCCGAATTAAAACATCCTTATTCTTTTGAATATTGGAATCCTGCCGGTTTAACTTTGGCACTATTAAATCATGGAACTGACTGTATAAAAAAAGCAAAATCATTCGAACCAGATTCAAAAAAAACCTTAAATCCAACGGTATTTTTTATTAATTCTGTAATGCCAAGTAAATATCATTCATGGACCAACAGAGTTTCTTTGGGAAAACATACTTCAGCTTATTTTGATGATGATAATCAGGCAGGAAATTTTCAATTTTCATTCGATCAAAAAGGAGTATATCTTCTTTCGGGATTAGGAAAAAAAGTTGAACAAGTATATGAAGAAATTTACGGAGGCACAAAATAAAATGGGTCATTTTAAAAATCTAAGAGATGTTTATAAAAGAGAGGGGTTTTCTCAAGCATTGCTTTATGATTTTGATCAAAGTATATTAAGAAAATTTATTCCTTATAATTCAGAATTACTTCCAGTTAAATTGGGATTGGATAATTATCGCGTTCTAATGAAAGAGACTAATTTTTCCGAGCAGAAAGGACTAAATGCTCTTTTAAGTTTTATTAATGCTGGAACATCTATAAGTTCTGAATGTGCAAGAGGTTTGATAACTTCCGCCACCTATTATGAAACCTCCTCTCCTCCAAAGACATTACTTGCTTGGGCAATTTGTTCTGCATTTTTCTCTTTTAGAAATCACTTAGAAGGAAGATTTTACAAATCAGCTAAACAGAGAGATACACAAAATGGAAAATCATAAAATTTTATATATTCCCCCAAGAGGAATTGGAGACTTGGTTTTCTCATTACCATTACTTCATAGTATTCGTTCTGCTTTGATGCCTCCTGCTGAAATTGAAATACCTATTCCAAATAGAGAGTCTTTAAAACAAATGTTAAATTTAATTGGATTTGTTAAACCCTGCGATATTTTTTTACCAACTCCTTCCGAAGATCGTCTTGCAAGAGAAAGATGGGAAGCTTCACAGGCAGGAGACAGCAAAGGAAAATATGCTGCTGAAAAAAAAATATTTGATAAATATTTGGCTGGAAAATCTTATGATTTGGGAATAATTGCGAAACCATTCAAAATAAGTTCCATAAACGCGTTACAGATTTCTAGAAAAAATCTTGAAGAAATGAATTTTGATTGGAAAAAGGCACACATGGTAGACGGATTTCTAGCTTTTGCGACTTATATGGGGATCCCCCCTATAGAAAGATTTGATTTGAACTTCGATAGAAATTCCGAAGTAAGACTCGCCAATGGCAATTCTCCGCAAATAGATAAACCATACGTAATATTTAATTTAGGAGCTAGTGATAATGCTAGAAAATGGGGATCTGAAAAATATGTTGAAGTTTCCAAATGGTTAGATGAGCAAGGATATTGCTCCGCTTTAGTTGGAACCCCAATAGAATATGGTGAAGCTCAAGAAATAGAAAATAATGGAAAGGGAATTATCAATCTTGTTTCTCCAAGCACTTATATGCTGAATCTTAATAATTATGCAATATTGGCCTCACGATCTTCCGGTGTTATAAGTGGAGATACTGGCTTATTGCATTTAGCAGACGCTGTAGGCGTTAAAGTTATAGGGCTATATGGAAAAGCATGCCCTGAAAAAACAGGTCCTTACAACAATCAGACAAGAGTTGTTTCCAGATACGACACCGATAAGGATATAACCAATATAACAAGTAATGATGTAATCAGAAAATTGGAGGAAATAGTAAAATGAACGGAATTAATTACGACCTAAAATCAAAATTAGCTGAACTTAAAGAAGAGGGTTTAGGATACCTTTATTCTTGGGGTGATGTTTTGTGGGAATTTGGTTCTTCAGAGAGAAAACAAGCGTTTCCATTTGCCTCCGGAGGAGACAATTGCGCACTAGCGATTGAACCTATCTCAAGATACAGAGCTTTTCGTTTGGGTGTACCATGGTTACATGTAGGTAATATTAAAATTACATCGGCAAAAAAAGCCGAAAGGGCAAACAATATCACGAATGGAAAGGCTATTTTTTTTCATGTTCCTTTGCCAGAAAAATTTTCTGCATTAAGAGAAATTTACAATAATCCTTTTTTATTATATAATAAAATTCGTGGAAAAATAACAGGGCCAGATTTGGTTATTGTTGGAGAATATAGAACAACATCGGCATTAGCAAAAGAAGTACTGGGTGGTTCAGAAGCATTTTTAAAATCCTTGGAAAAATTATTTGACTATAAAAAATCTTACGTTGAACCAAATTATTCTAAACAAAAAATTTGGATACTCTATGATCCTACAAGAGAACCAAAATTACAAGTAAGGGAGTATAAATAAAATGGAAATAAAAGCAAAATCATTGACGGAAAGTCCATTAATTGGAATAATCGGAGCAACTGTTCCGACAAACCCTTATTACTCCTCTCAGGGTTTTAATATAGGATATACAATAAGAGAATTTTTGCAAAGATCTCCTGGAAAAGTTTTTACCGGTGGAGTTGAGGGCATAGGAATTGATGCTTATGCAGGAGTTGTAAAATATTGTGTTGATGAAGGAATAAAAACAGGAAAGATTCCAGAAGACAAATTTTTTGTTATTATTCCAGATAATGTGGAATATTTAGATTGGGCAACAAATAAAAAAATACAAACTCCATTTTTCCCCCCAGAAACATACGATCTTTTAGCGAGATTCTTACCGAGGGGAAATCTTGATATTATAAGATCTGGAAAAAATATGTACGAAAGAAGACTAGGGCTCGCTTCCTTAGCAGATATTCTTGTGGTTGTTAATGGCGGACCAGGAACAGATCATGAAGCCTATATAGGATTAGAACTTGGAAAGAAGGTTATTGCATGTACTCCTACTGGCGGAACTGCAAAACTTTTAGAATCTGTAAAAAATGGTAATTATTGTCCTCAAAAACCAAAAAAAATGAAAGGATTTCTCCAAGACGTTTTCTCAGAAGAAAATTTGGGCAAAAATTTAACTCCGGAGCCACCTAGATTTGAATCAATAAATCCAAATCTGATAAGTCTCGTGGATTCTCAAGAAAGATTAATTGAAGAGTTAAGAAAATTAAGCAAGTAAATATAACTTGAATAACAATACGTAATCACATTTTTCCTATGATTTTATCGTCGACAAAAAGATAATTATCTATATAGTGATGGAATAAGACCTAATAATATCATGAGAATAATAATTATTGTTTCATTATATACTTTTCTTGATTTTAAATCTTTTATGAAAAAATATGAATATAACAAAATAAAAAGTACGAAATAACTAATTCCTATAGTTTGTGAAATATATTTCGAGATTAATAGCCCTATCGTATTTGCCACAAGCGCAATAGAAACAGAATTTACAAGTAAATTAAAATTTTTATATTTCTCGAATGTATCTTGACATATAATTTTTGTATTTACTACCAATGATGCAATTAATATTGGAATAGCGAGCGAAAGTTGCCATGCAATAGGTGCATATTCCAAAAGCTCTGCTTTAACCGTAAGAATTAAAATAAATAATGTAATCGTCATTCCTAAAAGTCTTGTTGCAACAGACACGTGCATTGACGATCTTCCCGCAAAGTTTCTTTCATTCATTTGGTTATTTATATTAATTGATTTAAATATCTTATGCTATAACGAAGAAAATTATTTTTCCTCTTCATCAATCTCATAACTATTCGTTTCTCTTATCGCAACAGAAATCTCAGTCAATTCTGCCTTAATATCATTAAGCGAGCCAGCAATAGATTTCAATACGTCAATCAACTCTTTTTCTGTATTTTGATCCATAGTACTTTTTGTAAGTTAAGGTTTAAAAATTTTATCCTAATACTAAAAAAACATCTTATCGTCGTAAACTATATATTCTGCTACAAAAATCTTTTTAAACTGATTAAATCTGCAACGTACATGAATAGAGGAAAAAGAGATGGTGATTCTACGGAAGAAAAACCAAAAAGCAGATATCCACGAAGATTTTTATTAACTTGCGCACAAGCGTCATATTTACCCGCTATAACAGATAAAAAAACGGGTGAAATAATTTCCGAAGAAGAAAAATGGGGAGATCAGGGACTTCCAGCAAAATTACATGAACATCTTTATGACGGATTAAAAGAATTTGCAGACAGAAATGATGTAGATCAATTTTCGGTATTTCCAGTTAAGGGTGTTTGTATAAAAGAAAATGAATTTCACGAAAGTGTTGAAGGACTTCCAGAACTAACAGATTGGGACGGAAACTATCAAAGATTAAATAATAATGCGACTATCACCGACGTTAGAGTTCCACCTCAAAATGTTGATCCGTCAACTTCCAGAAAACATTTAACTGCAAAATATAACGCAACACTTTTCTTTCCTCATCCTAAACAGAGAATGGCTCCAATTGCCTCATCTCCGTCAGAATATCCAAGATTTATAGTAACAACTGGTGCAATCACCACTCCAAACTATAATAGAGCAAACGACAGAGGAGATCAAGCAATTAGAGATCATAGACTTGGGGCGGTATTCGTAGAAGCATTTGATGAGTCTACATATTTATTTCATTTCTTAACCGCAACACAAGACGGAAAATTTGTACACATGGGAGAACAATTCGACGGACATAAAAAACCAGTTAAAGTTGGGGTTGATGCTCTTGTGCTTGGAGATATTCACTGGGGAGAGCATGACCCACTCACTATGCAAGCGAACTATGAAATGATTAGAAAAATGACTCCTAAAAAATTAGTTCTTCATGATTTTTTTACGGGGAATTCCATTTCGCACTGGAACATAGATAAGCCCCTTTTCAGAGCACAGCAATTTGCAAAAGGCGAGCTTTCACTAGAAGACGAACTAAGAAAAACACTAAAAGAACTTCAACACATTGCAAGAATATCTGGAGATAGAGATGTTTATGTAGTACACTCAAACCACGACGATTTCTTAACAAAATATCTAGAAAGCGGAATATATGAAAGAAAAGACTTATGGAATTCAGAAGTCTGCCATTCTTTAGCGGGTAGAATATTAAAGAACGATGTCCGTCCAGATATGTATTTAAAAGAAGCACTGGCAATGTTCGGAAATATTCCATCCAACGTACACTTTTTAGGATTAGACGATAGACTTTGTGTTCAGGGATATAGGTTATCTGCACACGGACACATTGGTGTAAATGGATCTAAAGGACTATCGGTAAAAAAAGTTGACGAAACAATGGGTAGAGCAATTATAGGGCACAAACACGCACCAGAGCAATTTAGAGACTCTTACGTCGTTGGAACGAGCTCCAGACAGAATCTACACTACATGGCCGGATCAATAAGTGCCGCTATGGGATGTAACGCTGCAATATATGGAAACGGAAAAGTACAAATGCTTCCAATAATCAACGGCCGTTGGAAATAATTATTTAGTCGTAATATAAACCTTATCTGCGAAAATTACAGTATGTTCTGCCTGCGAAACTGGCTTCTTTTCTTTCTCAACTAAAACCGGGAAATTATATACGATTCCCTCCTTAATTAAAAGAGAAAGCGCAAAATTAAATTTCGTCAATCCTGCTTTTACTAACCACCTCTTACAAAATGGTTTTGTTCTATAGTTTTCACTAATAAATTCTAAAAGATTTCTTGCATCTTTATCCCTTGGAAGTTTTTCTTCACTCAAAACATAAATCTCCGACGGCTTTCCTTCATATATTTCTCCTCTGCCAGTTGTCAAAAACGGTTCAATAGCAATAGCCATATCTTTCAATTCAAAATTATTTTCATTTTTTAAATTAGAAACAGTCAATCCCGAGTGTATATTATCTTCATCTAAACCATGCCCTGCCAAATTTTTAATAACCTTAAATTTTCCATTCTTTTCTACTATTTCCGAAATCGTATTTCCAATAACCTTAACCGAAGATCCAATCTCTAATTTATTTAAAGCACTCTCTAAAGCAAATTCGTTTAACTTAATCATCTCCATATGTCTCTTATCGTCCGTCAAATCGAACGCAATAGCCCTATCAGCGATAAATCCTTCAACTTCAACTCCATAATCAACCTTTAGTAACCCGCCAGCCTTCGTTATATCTCCAATCATAGGCGTATAATGTGCAGCATTCTCATCTATAGATAAATTAGTAGGAAATGCAATCTTCCCACCCAATTCAATAATTTTATCCTCTATCTTTTCCGCAATATCAATTAACAAAACATCTTTTTTTACAATAGTTCTGATATAGTCATCAACTTTCTTAGAAATCTCTCCCGCCTTCATATAACACTCCAATTGTTTATCCGACATCTCACCAAGCTCAACTTCCAATTTTTCTTTCCTTTCAATCGATTTAATCTCTACAGGACTTCGTTTATCTTGAGTCTTCTTATCTTTCATTCCGAAAGAACTTGCTCCACCATATTGTTTTTCTGTCATTTTGTTAAACTCCTTAAATAAATAGAAAGTTGATGTTTTTAAACCTCATCCTAATAAAAATTATTCTAACTCTTCCATAGTCGTATCCAAACCCTTAACCAAACGTAAAGACAAATTAAAAAACCACCCGAATAAAAGTCCTAATATAAAAAATAAAATCACTAACACAATTGGAACCACAACAAAACAAAGCAATAGCATTCCAGATATTCCCACATTCATTCCCAAAGAAAGAACTGAAAGCTGAAGAAAAATCAATAAGACAAGACCCGAAACCAAACCCTGCAATAATCCAAACAGTGAGGATAAATAAGAAATTTTTAAAACAGAAACTTTCTTCAGTTTAATTTTATAATCGACCATTTGACACAATTAAATATTTTCAGCTAAACAACTATTATAGTCATCTGAACTAAACGGATTAGATAATCTACAAAGCATTCGTGTTAAGAATCCCTTAAATCCCTTCAATTCGTTTGCTAATGCAGCAGTATCGACACACTCTCCATTTGAACAAACATTGGAGAAGCACTCATAATTATTCTGGCACTTTGCCCATTCTCCGCCAGCAGAAACTTTCTGTTGACCTATCTGACCATTAATATCACAATAGGCGTTGATAATAGTAGAGGGTGTACTTTGCGAATCTCCTTCCTTAATCGACATTTCATAATCATCAATTGAAAGGACCACATAAGAGCTTATATTCTCATTAGTAGAATAAAATATTTGATTTATTTTTAATATAGAACCATCTGAGAGAGTATATTTCTCTCCCTCTAAAAGATTATTAGTAACTTCTCCTATACTTCCACCTATCTTTATAATGACCGAATTCTGATCAATATAGTTTATACTAACTACCTTTGGTTCAATCTTACTATCAAATCTAAAGCCATAAGAGACACACTTGCCTTCTTGCATACATCCAGAACATTCCTCTCTTGCTTCACCCATGGACCAAGCAGATTGTCTATTAATATACTCAAGATTTATTACGGAACACCTTGCATTAATCGGAACATGATAGTTATCCGAATCATACACATTACCCTGTTCGTCTTGAAACCTAATAAATGTTTCATAATCTAGAGGTAATGCTATAGATAAATAATGCTCCGTTAGATAATTTGAATTGCCAGCACCATTATATCCTTCTAAATTTTTATATTTATACATTACATTAAAACTTACTGGAATATCTGTCTTAATATTTAAATCAGCACTTGGATAAATCTGAAGATTTCCTAAGTCTATTATGTTCTTCCCAGAGACATTTTCTATAATATACTCCGCATCAAAAGGATATTTTATCAAAGCCATATCAAGAGTATATAATAAAACGTTGTCCCAGACACCATAATCTTTTTGTAATGAAAACTGTGCATAATCATAACAATCTTTGTAAAAACTCCAACCAGCTCCATTGTCACCAATGCCTGCCTCTGACCCCTCTGCGATAATAAAATTATCATTAACAACAAATTCAAAATTACCATTACTATCTGTAACAACCTCTAAAGGCCAGAATTCGTATGCACTAATTATTTTAGCACCACTAACTGGAAGGCCATTTAATTGATCCACCAATCTTCCCCTAATTGTTATATTATTACCGATTCCTCCCCCCACTACACAAGCGCCATCGACACATGCCCCGGGGCAAACAATTGCTTGAGCATCTAAACCAGAAACAACATTTGAACCACAAAAAAATTCGTACACACCACAATCAGATTCGCAAGCTTGGGTCATCTCTAAAGCAGACAAATCATTTGTACCATTCCATGATAGATAGGTTGAATTATAAACCCAAGGCCAAACACCATCTTGAAGTTGTAAACAATAATCAGAAACCGATTCAGGAGCATATTGAGAATTAAAAAATAATGATAAATCACCCGTACCGATTCCTCTTGTATGAATATTCAATCCACCATCGCTATCTGTACAAGTCGCATTTTGAACAGGCGTTGTAGTATTTACACAAGCACCATTAACACAACCATTTGAACAAGCATATTCCGAAACAACCAAATTATTTTCAGAGTTACATCCATATTCATCAACTTGACAATTACTTCCTGAACAAGAATAATTAGATATCATTGAGTCGGCATTGGAAACAATCATACATCTATCCGAATAAGTACTTTCTGGGCCAGCTCCCAAATAATTGAAAGTAGTATTGCCCTTTACCCAATAATTCAATCCGCCATCGCTATCTGTACAAGTTGCATTTTGAACAGGAGTTGTAGTATTTGCACAAGCACCATTAGAACATCCATTTGGACACAAATAATCATTCATTTGTGAAGCATTATTAGCATTACAAGTCAATTCTCTAAGCCATCCATCATGATCTCCACCAACAATACATTCATCAGAAGCAAGACTTGAACCTCCACTATTAGAATACGAGACAGTAACTATAACATTCCCCTTAACCAAATAATTCAATCCACCATCGCTATCTGTACAGGTACTTGCGGGGGTTGATATCGTACAAGATTGACTTAAAACTGGACTTCCACCAGAACATCCAGACGGAGAAGACGAAGTTACTGTTCTTGTTTGTTGACCATTCACACAAGTAGACCAATAAGAATAATTAAATGAAGTGCAAGTTGGACCTGCACAACTAGGATCACTTTTATAACAATAAGTCAAACCAGTTGATCTTCCGTCACACGCTATACACTCACCAGCATTACCACTACAAACACAAACATCAGTATTCAACGTTACTCCCCCAACACTATATTGATCACAACGAAAAACTCCCTTCACGGAAGTTCCGTCCTGACAAGTTGAAGCAACTGCATTTCCAGTTATCTTTCCAAAAAAATCAGAAAACCATCCGGCAGATGCAAAACTCATAGATAAAACTAATAATCCTAAAATTAAAAAAACACCGAACTCTTTTTTCATTAAATAAATCACAAAACGCTTCTTTATAAATCTTTTTGCTTTACAAAAAATATGTAATAAATAGTTCTACTAAATAATAATACCTTGTGGTATAAATATTTCTACAAAAAACACACTTAATTTCGTATTCTTCTTTCCTTCGGTAAGAAACTTAATAATATTCCCTGATTTGTTAGTTTAGCGGTGCCAACAAAATCATTTTTATATTTTACGGCAATAAACTCTTTCATATCTTTATATTTTTCTTTTTGTTCTGGAGTCAGTTCAATATTATTTCCCCTAAACCACTTCGCCACCTGTTCTTCATTTATCTCAATAATATTTTTTGTAATTTGATTTTTCATCAAATGCAACGCATCTAAACCTAATCTTGCTTCCTTTCGTCCATGTCTATCAATAATTTGCTTACCAAAATAAAGTCCCAACCCCTCAATCGGAAAACTTCTCCATATTTTTAAAATTTCTCCGACGGTCAAATGTCCGGAATACGCACGAAGAGTTTCCTTACCAGATGAAACCAACAAAATATTCGCTTTAAAATCTCCCAAGTACGAAACTTCATTAAAAAAATTCTTCTTCTTCGTATTATCTAAAATTTCAATTTTCATTTTATATCAAACCTCCTGTGAATTTTCCACTCATTTCCAACCTTCTTTAATAAGGTTATATTATCTAATTTCAAATCATATTTTGGAACTGGCTGACCATGTAAATATTCCCAAATCTTTTCAAAACTTTCAGGAGTATTGCCATATGCAACAGTCAGATGTGGACGATGATTTATATCAAAATCGTCTAAAACTATTTCTGGAAATACTTTTATCTCTTCCAACAACGCCTTCTGCATCTCTTTAGCTTCGTCCGAAAATATCACATTTAAGAATGCAACCTTACCACGAAAATTATCAAATCCTTCTACATTTAAATCAGCAACTTTTTGCTTTTTAGTAAATGCCGCTAAAACATCTTCTAATTTAGAAATATCTTCCATATAAAATGGAGACTTTAATGTGGCATGTGGTGGACGTGGATTTTCAATAATAAAATTTTCTCCAAATTTCGGCCCAACTTCCGCAACTAATTTTTGATTATAATCACTTACTTCCTTACTTGGCAAATAAACTAAAACATACTTACTCATTCTTTTCATCAGAGCCATCATCTCCGCCTCCATTAAAATCTTCTTCGAAATCCTCATCCCTCAAACCACTCTCAATATCCGCATCTACCTTTTTTTCAAATTTATCATAATCGTCTTCTGGTACCAATAAACACTTATCAGAAAGTTTTTTTATTTTCGCCAAAAAAAATCCATCAGTATTATTATCTTGCGGATATAATCTTCTGCAATTTTTAATTTCATCATCGAATTTTTCCCCATCCCACTCTAAAACTCCATCTCTAGTTTTCAACGGTAAATCTATTTCCATAATTTCAATATCAAAATTTTTCTTCAAATAATCTACAACTCCCTCGTCCTCTTCCGGAGAAAGCGTACACGTAGAATAAATCATTTCGCCATCAACCTTCAATAATTTCAAAGCCTCGCTTGCCAATTTTCTTTGCACTTTAGATAAAGCCTGAATATATTTTAAATTCCACATCTCGAAAGTTTTTGGAGATTTTCTCAACGTTCCCTCGCCAGAACAAGGCGCATCAACTAAAATTTTATCAAACGGCATTTTTATTTCCCTTGCCCATCTTTTACAAAACTGAACTCCGTCTTTTCTCGTTAGCATCGTATTCATCACTCCTGTTTTTTCTAAATTCGCACTCAAAATTCTAATTCTTCCCAAACTAACTTCATTCGCAATAATCGTCCCTTGATTATTCATCATGGCCGCAGCTTGCGTTGTTTTACTTCCTGGAGATGCACACAAATCCAAAACTAATTCATTAGCCTTTGGTTGTAACGCAAAAATTGGTAGCATAGAAGAAATTTCTTGAACATAAAAATATCCCAAAAGATGTTCGTACGTCTTTCCCAACTCTCCAGGCTTCAAATTACTCTCTCTATCGACAAGCAAAACCTCTGGAAAATCCTGATACGGCTGATTTATTTTCCATCCATAACCCTCAAGTCTTTTTTTTAATTCCTCGGGCGATATCTTAAGAGTATTAACTCTTATATAATCTGGAGTGGCATAATACGCAATATCGAAAAACTTTTTTGCATCTTCCTCTCCAATAAGCTTCTCAATTCTCCGAATAAATTCTTCCTTCGGCTGATATCTTTCCATCAGTTTTTCCCTGCTCGTTTTCTTAACAAAATTCTTATCTGCTTGCATAATTTTAGAAGAAAATCAGACTATAAAAGACTATTTAAAATCAAGAACGTCCTAAAGCAACTCTTCATAGCTTTCCAAAATTGGTTCTATATCATTGTCTTTTAAAAGACCAAGTGCAACACGCGAGCATTTTTCCATACTTCCATCCGAAACACCCTCTACCAAAATTCTAGCCTCATTCATTAATTCATATCTTACAAACGTATGAAGAAATGCACGTCTCGGGTCTTGTCTTGAAAATTCTAAATGCCTAGCCTTTTTTTCTGCGTAATCAAAACACCAATCTCTCAAAGAAATCAAATCCCTCTCATTCAGAGATTCTGACAATTGACTCTCAATCTCTCTAGTTCTCTCTCTCACTTCGCCATAAGCTTGCTCGGTTGCTCCATCGACACGAACGCCCATGAAAAACAGATAAATTTGGGTTTAATATATCTATCTATTTACGATTAGAAATCTTTCTAACTGCCACTTCGCTCTCTTTGATTAGTCTTTCAATATCCTCATACGCAACCAACTTACACTGCAACCGCATATAATCCCGGGGACTTTTCTTTAAAAGATCTTTCAACGGTCCATACGCACTCCTCATCACCTGATTTCTAGTTGCTATTTGTAATTTTATATATCTTTCATGATTAAACGGTATTCCAAAATGTTCTGCCTTTCGTTCAGCAAAACAATAACTCCAATTTCTCAAATATTCAACCTCTCCATTAACAAACCACTCTCCTAATTGCCCCTCAATACACCTAGTCTCGATTTTCATAGCCTCCCAATCGACTTCACGCAACTTGGTATTTTGCATTCAAATAGATAAAAAAACAAGTTAATATATTTATCTGGAACTAAAGAATTTCTTTAAACACAGGCTTTATGGAACTTTTTATCAGAAAAGCTTCTTTTGTTTACTTCCTTCAAAAACTCCCTCGAAATCAAGACCCATCGTTTCCAAAATTGTTTTTGCTATCGGCTTAATTTGTTTTTCAATATAATGTTCATAATCAATCTTATGCTTCAGCTTTTGTATCGGCTCTGGACCCTCTAGCGTTATATAATATTCAATCACATTCCCTTCTAACCTATCTAATTTCCTAGCTGCCTTCACGTGTGGCGGTGTCATCTTTGTATAATCTTTCAAATCTTTTCTTATTGATTTTCTGTAAACCAATTTACTATTCAATTTACCTTCTCGAATTTCTTTAATCC
>CAZNOS010000013.1:15421-16506 GCA_964574775.1 Candidatus Woesearchaeota archaeon
GATTTTCTGTAAACCAATTTACTATTCAATTTACCTTCTCGAATTTCTTTAATCCTATTTCTAATAAACACTACACTATCTTCTTTCTTAAAAATCTTTAACAATAATTCTTTCTGAAATTCCTGCGCCGCATCCGTCCAATCGCCCCTTATCGCTTCGAGCCCGACAATATCCAGAACCTCCTTATTATTCGATTCAACCAAACCTGCATATCTTTTTTTCGCCCCCTTTGAAACCGAATCGTCCTCCCGATTCGCCGAAGTTCTTGTCTGTGGCATCAATAAAGCAAGATATAATTTGTCAAATTCCAAATCCAAATAAGATTTCCTAGAATAATTTTTCTTTACATAATTATCATAAAACTTATCAATCTTCTCAGAAATTTCCACGCCAAGTTTTTTAGATTTTTCTTTATCCAACCCCGTACTTATAAAAATCGAATCCGTATCCCCATAAATAACTTTGAATCCCATTTTTTCGATTTCGCTTGCGGTTAATTTTATTATTTCTTGTCCGAAACTTGTAATCGCATTTCCCATTCTCAAATCAAAATATCTACAATTCGGCGACGCCAAAACTCCGAAAAAAGAATTCATAATAATTTTTATCGCATAGCTAGACAACTCTCTTTTTTCTTTCTTAGCCAACTCTCTTGCCTGATGAAGCTTCTGAATTATTTGCGGAAGTATTCCATCTTTATTTTTAAAGAACGCACCATTCGGAGATTTTATTGCACCCGCTTCATACTTACTCAAAAAACTAGACGGATCGATATTAAATGTTTTAATAATCGAAGGATACAATGACTTAAAATCTAAAACCAAAACATTATGATAAAGTCCAGGTTGCGGAGACATAACAAATCCACCCTTAATCTTTTCATCCTTCTGATTAAACCTAGTAGTAGGAGAAACCAATCCTATTTTCCTTGCCTCACGAATATACAACGAATCAAAACTAGCAATAGATGACGTCAATCTGTCTAACGGCATCCCCGTCAATTCACTTCTCTCGATAGCCAACTCAATCATTTTTGTTTTTTCTAAAATTTCAAAAACCAGTTCACAATCTCTCAAATTATATTC
>CAZNOS010000013.1:16606-18349 GCA_964574775.1 Candidatus Woesearchaeota archaeon
CTAGAGGAACTTTTTTTATCTCACACGACTTTATCTTACTATCTCTAAAAACATAATCCACACGATCCTCAGACTCATAATCTCCTTCGATCTCAACCCCACCAAGCAAATCGTTATCTATAATAAATCTATACTCGGGTTTCACATCTGACTCAAATGTAGATATTTCGTTCTCATGCAGTTCTTTTGCAAACTTATTCAACTCCGTTTGGTTTTGAAAAATAATCTTAGAAACTTTATCTCCAGCAAAATTAGTTAACTCCGCATCTTCCAGCTTAAAATCTCCGGAGAAGTTTTTCATCTTATTACTATCGCTTTCCTTAACAAAAAAATACGGCTCAAAAGAATTTATACATGCAAAACTCTTCCCATTTTCCAACCTCCCAAATAATCTAACAAATGTTTTTCCGTCTATATTGACATCGTCTGGATAAACTATAAAGCCTTTCATGCAAGACAAAACTAAAAGATTTATTTAAATGCTTCTAAAAATCAACTTTAAGGACCAATACTGTATCCGTTGCCCCAACTTCTTACACTAAAAAGATAATCGTCTCCACTGCTAGAAATTAATACACAATCAGAACAAGACACTCCTTCTTTTAATATAACTCCATTTGTTTTTCCAGTATTCAATAAAAAGACTCTCGCAGGTTTATTCAATCCCGATTGTGCACCGACATTAACAAAAGCTAAATTATTATTCAAATAAATTAATTGCGTTAAACTTCCACCAGCAACACTATTAACGTTCCACTCAGAGAAAGTAATATTTCCATTATCAGAATCCAAAACCGTTCCTAATGTATTTGTAAGAGTTCCAGCCTTAAAATATCCTATAACTAATCCTAGATTCACATTCGAACTTATTGTCGCAGAGTCTTTAACCGTTACAAAAGTATTAGAGATTGTAGATTGAGTATTATTTCCTATTAATCCGCCGGCTCCGTCAGTTGCACTAACCTTTCCGAAAACAATTGCATAAGAATTAGAAATTGTACCACTGCTCATCAATCCCACAAAGCCTCCAGCTCCAGATTTTACAGAAATTTCTCCAATAACAGATGCCGAACAATTAGTAATCATTCCACCAGTATTTTTCCCCACAAATCCTCCACCGATTCCTTCGACCGAATAAATATTTCCACTTAAAGTTACTACAGTATTAGAGATATTACCATTATAATTTTCCCCAACAGAACCACCACCAATTCCTCTATTTGAGGAAATCACACCTAAAGATTGTGAAGAAGAATCAGAAACTCTGCCCTGATAATTTGTTCCAACTAAACTACCTGCTGGCCCAGAAACCGTATAAATACTTCCTGAAAAATTCGCACTAGATCTGGTTATGTATGCATTATAATTTGTTCCGACTAAACCACCAACACTTCCTGTTGCGCTAGCAGATCCAGAAAATAAAGCAGAAGAGTCTTTTATTTCGCCAACAAAATTCTCGCCTACTAAGAAACCATTATAGTTCATTCCAACTAAACCACCAACACTTCCTGTTGCATTTATTGTTCCAGAAAGCACCGACGAAGAATTATATACTTTACCAAAATTGTCTCCCACTAATCCACCGACGCCGCCAGTAGCACGAATATTTGAAGAAAGCGTTGCAGTAGAATCAGAAACTATTCCAGTATTCTTTCCAACCAATCCGCCCAACCCGCCAGTTATTTCAGACATTCCAGAAACCGATGCAGACGAATGAGAAATTAAACCATTATTATCTCCGAC
>CAZNOS010000014.1:0-17881 GCA_964574775.1 Candidatus Woesearchaeota archaeon
AAGAATATGCCTCAAGATTCTCGGGTCACACATGCAGCTGCCGAGAATCGAACTCGGGTCACAACCTTGGCAAGGTCATATTCTACCACTAAACCACAACTGCCTAACAATGTAACTTTTCGAGGATTTAAAAAGATTTGCAGATATGCTTTATTCGGCAGAGTCATATGTCTCGATGCTTTCTTTTGTATAAACATACAGCTATATAGTTGATTATCATTAATAAAACATGGACGATGAGTATATATTGAAGGCTTTTGAGGCAATAGGCATACCCAAAATGCAAACTACAATTTATCTAGATCTTGTCAAAAATAAAGAGTCTAGTGCTACTGAAGTTTCTAAACGGACAAAAATGCACAGGGCTAATGTATATGATACTTTAACAAAGCTTAAGGAAAGAAATCTTGTTTTTTTATCTACAAAAGAAGGAACGCAAGTGTTTGCAGCATTACCAACTGATTTGATTATTAATGAAGAAAAGGATAAATTAGATAATTTGAAGTCTGCGATGGATTATATAAAAACAACATATGTTTCTGGGCAAACTCCGAAGGTTTATACTCTAGAAGGATTAAATGCCGTAAAAAGTGTTTTGCTTGGTCTCCTTGAAAAGAAGTCAGAGATTTGGATTTATGGTCTTGCGGAAAATGAAAGCATTGGCAATTGTTAGTATTGTTGTAATTGTCTTGCTTGTATGGGGTCTTATTGGAAGCTCGCAAGCTGCTAAAATTGGAAATACTTGTGATCTTGGAATTAACGAGCATGGAAGTATTTTTTGCTGGACGTGGCATAGAAATGCGGTCGGAGATATTCAGGATAACTTAGATGATATATTTGATAAATAAAATGGAACAAACAAAAGAAGACAAGCTCGGAGAAATAAAGGAATCTATAGATAGTAATAGCTTATTCTATATTTCTAAGGAAAATTATTTTAAAACCTGATATCCATTTTCATCTAGTTCCCAGTTGGCACACGCCCTAGACCCATCGGGTTGCAAAATACTCAAATCTTCTAAGGGTTCGTCATCTAGAGACTTTCTTTTATCTAAAACCAAACGAACTCTTCCTGCTTTTGAGTCTAATCTTTTGTGTATTCTAAAATATTCATAAGCACATATCATTTCCGCTTGAGATAATATAGCAAATGCACCAGAACTGACATAATCATCAAAGCTTTTGTAGACTCTGAGAGATTTTTCTAAATTACTAGTAGGTTCTGTCTGAAGGCTCATTTTAATAATAAGATAGTGCTATTGGAAAACCCACTTGAGAATTCATAACAAACCTTTTTAGTTTTGGAAATTGTAATGGTTTTTCGTCTACTTTTTTTAAGAATACCCTACGAGATCTTCTTGTTTGATTACCGCTCTCTGTAAATATATTTACCCTATCCCAATATACCTTGCCCTTATTTGCAGCATGAACCTTCATTATATGATCGAAGGGGGGATGTATAGCTCTGTCTATCAATTGACTGGTGTCTTGCATATTTACAAAAAGTGCATCCAAATCTATTATCGCAGTTCCATTTGGCTTTAATACTCTATATGCTTCCGAAAGTGCACGTAATTTATCTGGAATATATGGGAATGCAAAATATGAAAATATAAGATCAAAAAAATTATCTTCGACCGGAATATTTTCTGCATCTGCCTGCATAACATTTATGCCTTTATTTCTTTCCACGTGGATTGGAAATTTATCTATTCCGTAGCATTCTGCACCAAATTCGCTTTTTATATCGGCTAAAACATTACCTGCACCACAACCAATTTCCAAAACTCTTGCGTTCGGATTTATGTATTGATTAAGATTAATCCCATGCAAAAAAGATTGTATTTCTGAAGACTGAAGACTTCTCATTCTATGTCTTCTTTCAATATTTCCAACTCTCCTATAATGCTCTTCTCTGTCTTCTCCCATATTTGATTGGAGAAAAATAACCTTATAAATATTTCTATTTGTTACTATTTTAAAGTAATATATTTATTCATAATCCATCATATTATTCATATTTGCAGTCTTCTGCTTTGGTTTTCCTGCTGCGATTACATCGTCAATTCTAAGAATCATTATTGCTACTTCGGATGCTGAAGAAATCGCTTGCGTCTTAACTCTTAATGGCTCTATAATTCCCCTTGAAAGTGTATCTTCTATTCTTCCAGTGAATAAATTTAGTCCGTGATTTCTATTTCCTGCCTCGTGCGACATTTTTAATTCGGTCAATGTATCTAATGGGTCCATGCCGGCATTTTCTGCCAAGGTTGTTGGAATAAACTCCATCGCATTTGCAAATTGTTCCACTGCTAATTGTTCTCTTCCTTTTAGCGTTTTAGAAAATTCCTTTAATCTTTTTGATAATTCTATTTCTACAGCACCGCCACCAGCGACGACCTTTTGATCTTTTACAACTGTCGCCAAATCTCCCAATCCATCCCTGATTGCTCTTTCAACTTCATCAATAACGTGGTCTGTTCCGCCTCTCACTAAAATTGTAATTGCCTTTGGATTTTTACATCCTGTAATATACGTCATGCCGTCGTCTACTTCCCTTATTTCTTCGACAGTAGTTGCGAATCCTAATTCTTTTTCAGAAAGTTCTTTAATACTAGAAATTATTTTTCCACCAGTTGCTTTTGCGAGTTTTTGCAAATCTGTTCTAGCCACTCTTCTAACTGCATAAATTCCTTTTTTTGCTAAATAAAATTGCGCAACATCGTCAATACCCTTTTGACAAACGACAACATTTGCACCAGATGAAATTATTTTATTTACCATGGAAGATAAAATTTCTTCTTCTTGATTCAAAAATCCCTGTAATTGTTCTGGAGACGAAATTGAAATTCTAGTTTCTCTTTCTGGTGCTTTAATTTCCAAAGCGCAATCGATTAAGGCAATTTTCGCATTGTCAATTCTCGACGGCATTTCTTGAGAAACTCTTTCTTTATCTAAAACTATTCCTTCTATTAGCTCTGAATCTTCAATGGATTTTCCTTTTCTTTTTTCTATTTTAATATCATCAAGATTGACCTTGCCGTTTTCTGCAATTATTTTTACTGCATGAACAATTAATTCGGATAATTTTTCTTTTGCATGTTCCGCGCCTTTTCCGGTCATGGCCGTTTGTGCAATTTTTAATAATTCTTCTTCGGTGGAAACTTCAACTGCTAATTCCTTTAAAATCTGCTGGGCTTTTTCTTCGGCGAATCTGTATCCTCTTGTAATAATTGTTGGATGAATTTTTTGGTCTAAAAGTTTTTCTGCGTTTTCTAAAAGTTTTCCCGCAAGCATTACGGCAGTTGTGGTTCCGTCGCCAACTTCTGCTTCTTGAGTTTTAGCTATTTCAACAAGCATTTTTGCAGCTGGATGTTCAATCTCCATTTCAGACAAAATCGTAACTCCGTCGTTCGTTACGGTAATATTGCCAGCATTATCAACCAACATTTTATCCATTCCGCGAGGTCCTAAAGTAGTTTTGATTGTTTCTGCTAGAACTCTCGCTGCAAGAATATTGTTTCTTTGTGCATCTCTACCCATTGTTCTTTCTGTGTTTTCTGATGAAATTCTATCGCTCATCTTCTTCTGTTTGGCACATAGTTTACTTTTTTCGCTTGTTTTTCATAGGGGAAAACATACTGATCTCCGGCATGAGTAAAATCTAGCTGCCCCATTTCGTCCATTATTCTTAATCCATTTTTTATTGTTTCTGGATCTGAATATATATCTAATAATTTTTGCATATATGGAATTGCTTCGGGTCCATTACCAAAAGTTATTTTTCCAGGTGAAGATTGAAGTTGTTCTAGCGCAACATTCAAACATATCAGTTCATCATCTGTTAACAGTAAAGATAGTCCTTTCTCTAGAGTTCTCTGGGCTGTATCCATTCCTCTTTGACATTGCATCCCAATATTCATATCTTCTTTTGTCATCGTCTTCCGTTTGGCCAGACCGCTCTTTCTGCCTCATCTAATTTATTTTTTAATGCGCTATCGTGTGAATGTTTTCTTGCTATCTCATCCATCTGTGCGTATGCAGCCTTTTTTTCTCCCATTAAAATAATTCTATCTTTCATAGGGGCCATACCTCTAGTAATGTCAAAAAGACTGTAAAATAGATTATAATCTGTTGCGACTTCATCTCTTGCAGCCTGCGCTTCAGAAGAATATTTCTTTTTTGTCATTGTTTATACCACTCCAAAAATGGACGATCTGAATTTACTTCCCCAACTACTCTACCTATGGCACTAACTGCTGGGACAATATCTCTTTTGTGAACGCCACTAAAAACAAAATGTAATTCATCTGTCAATTCTTCAAAATCTGGAACGCATCTTATTGTAACAGCTGCTCTTCCAAGTTGATAAATTCTTCTCAGGGGAGGCTGATTTATTATCCGTTCCCGACTAGCTCCTCTTCTGACTTCGCCAGCTAAAAGCATTGGCACGGTATGTTCATTGTGTTCTGGAAGGA
This sequence comes from Candidatus Woesearchaeota archaeon, assembly GCA_964574775.1. Classification (GTDB taxonomy): domain Archaea; phylum Nanobdellota; class Nanobdellia; order Pacearchaeales; family GW2011-AR1; genus CABMGO01. The sequence goes on from CAZNOS010000014.1 coordinate 4,479, forward strand.
GAGTTCTTATTGGTAGATAATTTAATTTTCTAGAGTGTCCGTAAAGGCAGGTTTCGAAAATAGCACTACCTAACTTAAACTCGAATTGCTCCATTGATTGTCGTTGTTTTTCTACAGAAAATCCATCTGCTCCGGTTAATACGTAGTCTTGTGTTATGATTGGCATATTTATATCTCTTAATCTTTGTTTATAAGAATTTATATCCTGCGAAATATACGTAGCCTAGCGGCTAAAGAATTATTGTGCTCTAGTGCGAATTTCAAAAACATTTAAATATACACTATTTATTATAATCCTGGAGAAAAAGATGGGAGAAGAAAAACAAGTAATGAAAGAGAGTGTGAAACACAAGGGAACATTTAATTATGCGGATTTTTACAATTTTTCTTACAACTGGTTAAAGAACGAGGGTTATTTACTTTTTGAAAAAGAATATACAGAGAAGGCTTCGTCTTTTGGTAAAGAAATTGTTATAAAATGGGAAGCTTCAAGAAAAATTACTGATTATTACATGTTTACTATCGAGGTTAAGTGGCATATTTTAGGAATGAACGATGCTGAAGTTGAGGAAAACGGAAAGAAAATTAAGACGAATAAGGGTGAAGTTAAACTTGAAATTGCTGCAAAATTAAAAAAGGATTATGAAGAAACGTGGGACAAAAGTCCTTTTTACAAGTTCTTAAGAGGAATTTATGATAGATACATTATGAGAACAACCGAAGACGAATATGAAGAGAAACTAATTGATAAGGCAGAAAAATTCGTAGAAGAAACTAAGGCATTTTTAAACCTAGAAGGCAGAAAGTAGTTTGCCAATATATCACATTCAACTAAAGATAACTTTATAAAATAAACAACACAAAAAAAACCATGAGAAAAATTATATTGGCATTGCTTCTATTGCTGTCATTTGTATCTATCGCTTCTGCTATTCAATTAGATCAGAGCACGCTTGATGTTGCTGTTATACCAGAATTTACTCAACCTGCAAAAGTTCCTGTAGTTATTAGTGGTGCTGAACCTGGAAATTATGTTATATATACATTAACCGCTGTAAAAGTTTTACCAACTGATATGTTTGGTTTACATGCTGGTCAAAATAACTTAGTATTTGATGTTTATCCAACTAATAAAATATATGCTAATGGTCCGTCTGCTTATTCGTTTGCCGTTGAATTAAGAAACGTGGGCACAGATAATGTTTATGACGCAACTATGACCGTTAGAGTTGTTAGTATAACTGATGCTCTAGATGTTTCTTCTAACGTTAATAGCCCAGATTCTGATAAGATTTCATTTTATATAAGAAATAAAGAGGGAATCGATTTGAAAAATGTTCGTGTTAAATTTTCTTCTGTATTTTTTGACTCTGAACAAACTTTGGACTTAAATGCTAATAGTGTTACAAACGTAAGTATTGATGTTCCGGCTGATAAATTGAAAAAAATCGAGGCTGGTTCTTATTTACTTAAAGCAGCTTTTCAAACAGACAGAGGTGAAAAAATATTAGAGGGCAGAATTTATTTGGGAGAAAAAACAGATATACAAACACAAAATAATGTTAGTGGATTTTTAATAATAACAAATAGAGTTTCTAAATTAAATAATGGAAACGTGAATCAGGACGTTGTTATAAACGTTAAGAGAAATATAATTAGTAGACTTTTTACATCTTTTAACGTCGAACCAGACTCCGTAGAAAGAAGTGGACTTACAATTACTTATACATGGAACAAGAAACTTGGACCTGCAGAAAGCTTGGTTGTTAGTGCTAAAACAAATTATTTAATTCCAATCTTAATTATTATTGCTATCGTTTTGATTGTTATAGGCATAAGAAGATTTACACAAACGAAATTATTGGTAGAAAAATCTGCCGTGCCAGTAAAAACAAGTTCTGGTCAGTTTGCATTAAAGATAAAGTTAAAAGTTAAGTCCATTGGAAGAGTTACTAATGTTTCACTTGTAGACAGAATACCTGGAATTGTTCAGATATATGAGAAAGCACCAAGTATAATCAAGCCAACAAAGATTGATTCAAATAATAAAAGAATACAGTGGGATATCGGTGATATGGCTGCTGGAGAGGAAAGAATTTTCAGTTATGTTGTTTATTCTACAGTTGGAGTTGTCGGAAAGTTTGCATTACCACAAGCATTGACTGTATTCGAAAAAGATGGACAGATACATGAAGTTGAATCTAATGTAGTCTATTTTTTGGCAGAGCAAAGAGCTCCTGAATTTTAAGATTGTTTTTTATAAGTTGGTTCTGGTTGACCCGTAACTATTAAGTATAATCTTTTGACAACTTCCTCTTCTGTCGTTTTTGTATTTGCCCAAACTTCCACGTAATTTTTTCTTAAAACCACTCTAAATTTTCCGTTTGTTTTTGGTTGCTCTCCGTCAAAATATGCAATTCCGCCATATGGAGAATATGCTCCGTCTGCCGCCGATTCTAACTTTGATGGTATTTGTCTCTGTATTTCATCAGAAATTTTTTGATAATCTATGTTTTTTGGAACGTTAAATGTTCTGTAGAAATCACAAGTTGAACCTAAAACCACTGGTGGAATTTGCTCTATATTTTTATTGCTTAGTGTTGACATTTTTCTCCTCAAATTCACACACTCTCTTCTATAATTCAGGATTTTGGTCGTATTTAAACCTATCCTCTTCATGCTAAAAACACTTAGGTTTTTAAGGGTATTTTTGGTAGTTATATTATGGAAAAACAACACATTTGGTTCAAAAGAAAGTCTTATGGATGGGGCTGGTACCCTTCCTGCTTGTCGGGTTGGATGGCTATTTTGGGATTTTTTATTGCGATGATTTTGTCTGCAACAATTATATCTAATCAGACTTTGAACGACACGAGTTTTGTGATGATTTTTATGCCAACTGTATTTATTTTAGTTCTAATCTTATTTATTTTATGTTTATTAAAAGGCGAAAAACCTTGCTGGTGTTGGGGCGGAAAACCTTGTAGAAATTGTTCTAAAAAATGAAATTCAAGTGCTTGTGTTGTGGAGAGTGTTGTAGAAAAATTTCCGATGGAGATGATTCTGCCGGATTGCCGTTATTTGAATGGGAAGTTGATAAAATTAGGCAGTTGGGTGACGAAAAGATTAATATTGAACCGATTGATTGCGTTTTAGATAAGAAAAGTGGTTTGCATTTCTGTACGGGATATGTTTTAAAAGATGAGCCGTGCGTTTTTTTGAAAGATAATAAGTGTTCTATCCATAAAGATAGGCCGATTATCTGCCGTGCGTTTCCCGTTGCTAAAAGTCCGGAGTTTATTGATGAGGTTCCGAATATGGCTTGCTTTTCCAATTGCCCTAATTTCGATTTTAAGGCATTTTTGAGCGACTCTCTGGGGCTCGTTGAGGGGAATTCCTTTAGTTTAACAAAGGAGAAGATAGTTGAAGAATATTCGAAAACTTTTGATGAGGAAATTATGAATTCTGCCGCGACTAGAGATAACGCACTAGAGTATATTGATGGACTAATTGCTAGCTTGAGCAAAGAAGGGCTAATTGATATTGAAGTTTCAGATAAAAAGAATGTAAAGACGATTTCGTTTTTTGAGTTTTTGATAAAACGTGGGATTATAGACGAAAAAGAAAGAGATGAAATAATTAAAAAATTAATTTAGGAAGAACTACTATTCATCTTGAGAGATTTCCAATAAAGATAACCTAGTAGAATTGACAAGAGAGTTAGTCCGATGAGAACCCAAACTAGTGTTGTGGTATAGTTTTCAAAATAAGCATTAGAAAGCGCGGGTATTCCCAAAATCGCTCCTATAGTTCCTGGAACAGAAACTACAATACTCACAATTGTTAGAAAAGTCATTATTACGGTCAGCCTCTTCATTGTTGAGTTTAAATCGCTACTAGATTTCATCTCGGCTTTTGTTCTTAAAGAAGCTATTCTATACATGTGGCTTCTACATCTTTCTAACTCGTATCTAGCCCTTGTCATTAGAAGGTCATAGTCCGATTGTATTAGTTTGATATCGAATTCTTTTAGTTCATTTTCTTTAAAACTAATTAAAATTTGAACTAAGGCTTCAAGTCTATCGGTTAATAATCTCAATGATCTTCCGACTTTTTCTATATCTTCCGAAACTGGATTCATATCTAGTCCGTTCATCTGAGAACGAATTTTTTCGAATTCCTTAAAATATTTTTTTACTATTTCCTTAAAGAATAAAAAAGATATTACAGTTGATTCTCCGTATGTTTTTCTAATCACTTTATGAAATTTTTTCTCATAATCCTTTAACATTTCTTTTGAAAATATTAAAGTTTTTTCTTTCGATAAAAATAACATAATTTTGTTGTTTTGTTCGTCGTAATTTGGAATTGTTATAATTGTCGAGAATTCATGTTCTTCTAAGTATGGAAGATCGACTGAAATTAGTGTGTCTATGTTAATATCGGATTCTATTTCTAAAATCCTCTTCTTAAGCTCTCCTATATCGCTAAAATTTTCTATCATTAACGGAACTATATTAACTTCTTTATAAAATTATTGTAAGTTTTAGAGAATTTGGCGAATTACTTGTTTATACAACCTTTACAGGCCTTAAAGTGTTTGCTTTTGAAAGTTGAGGCTGAATTACTGTGTAGCTTGTATTTGTTCTTGATTAATTTGCTGAACTTGCAATTTCTCTTGTGGTATGTTTTTGTTTGCGTTGAACCTACGAAATCATATTTAGGTATGTCTAATTTTTTATGTGGCGTAGTTCTGTAAACGATTGTTGGAACTTCCTTGATAACTTCTTTCTCTACTATTACTGGCCTATCCACGAAGACTTGTTTCTCGACTGGTCTGTCTATGAATACTTGTCTTTCTACTGGAACTTCTTTGACTATTGTATGAACTGGATTAATAGTAACCTTCGGATCTACAATTAAAATTATCCAGATTGCGAAAAGAGTAGTTACGATCCAACATATAACAACAATATGAACTGTTGCTAACTTAAAGATTGCATTGATTAAAAGCATGCCAACAATTATTAGCGCTCCGACTAAAATTACTATAAGATTTTTTATTGTCTCTTTTTTTGTGTCTTCCATAAATTAGCTATGTGGGGGATGTATATAAACCTTTCGGTTTTGTCGTTACTTATAAGTGACACAAGAATTGGGAAATTGTGATATGTAACATTAAATGATATGCGCCGAATAAGAATACTATTGAAAGCCTCTTTGCTCGTCATAGCAAAATGAACCTTTGTGCCAAGATTTAAAAACGAATTCTTCCACGGATAATCATAGTCCCCTCATAGCACAAAGGTTAGTGCACGCGGCTGTAGGTAACTAGCATGGACGTCGCCCAACGGCGAGAGAATGAAATGCGATAAGATTGTATTCGTTAGAATATGATGTCAAGCAGGACCCGCGTGATCCCGGTTCGATTCCTGGTGAGGGGATGTTTTATAATTTAATTTGAAAGCCAGACAACTCGTCCTGGTATGGGAACAATAAATGTCGCAAACATTTATAATGTTTGTAGTTTTATTTTTTATATGAAAGAGGATTTAGAAATTTTAAAAGCATTGGGGGATGAGACTAGACTAAAGATAGTTAAATTTTTATTAGATGGTGAAAAATGTGTTTGTGAAATATTCCCCCACGTTAAAAGAACGCAGTCTACAACCTCGACACAATTAGATGTTTTAAGAACAGCGGGAATACTAGATTCTCGAAAAGATGGTAAAAAAGTCTATTATTTTATCAAGGACAAAAGAATTCTGAAGCTTCTTAATTCCTTAAACTAAACATTTATAAACATTGACAGATGTCAATATATAAAATGGGAAAAAATAAAAAAGAGACTAATTGTTGCAATACAAAAAGAAAATTATTTTATGTGGCAATCGGAGTTATTCTTTTACTAGTGCTTATTTTTACTCTTCCAAAATATTTTACGGGAGATGCAACCGCTTCAGGAACGCAAATTTCTTCGGAAATATCTAAAATCGAAATTATTCATTTTCATGGAACCAATCAGTGTTCTTCTTGTATCACCGTTGGAAATTTCGCAGAAGAAACAATGAATACTTATTTCTCTAATGAATTAGAATCTGAAAAAATAATTTTCACACATATTAACGCCGAACTTCCAGAAAATTATGCCTTAGCCAATAAGTATGGAGTGACTGGTTCGTCTTTATGGATTGGGACTTATTATAAGGATGGGAAGTTTTCAAAAGAAGAAAACATAAATGTTTGGTATAAAATTAAAGACAAACAAGATTATATGGACTATTTAAAGGGCGTAATCGAACAGAAATTATTTGGGAATTAAGATGAGTCTAATGTCTTTTATGGAAACAATGTCGATGAATGGCTTTCCGTTAGTTGCGGCCTTTTTTATTGGATTAATGACTGCATTAAGTCCTTGTCCTCTTGCGACAAACATTACAGCTATTGCTTATATTTCTAAAAAAATTGACAATGGCAGAAATACCCTATTGACTGGATTTGTTTATACACTCGGAAGAATGTTTACTTACGTTATCTTAGCATCATTAATCGTTTATATAGGAGTTAATGTTCAGGCAATATCTTTATTTTTACAGAGATATGGAGAGAAAATCTTGGGACCATTGTTAATTTTTATCGGATTAATTATGATTAATATCATTAAATTACCATCATTAAAACCTGGGAATAAAATTAAAGAAAAGTTATCTGAAAAGGGTTATTGGGGAAGTTTTTTGCTGGGTGTTTTATTCGCTCTAGCATTTTGTCCATTTAGTGCGGTTTTGTATTTTGGAATGTTAATTCCTTTAGCTTTAAAGTTCTCTGACGGAATACTAATTCCCTCCATATTTGCTTTTGCGACAGGCCTACCTGTCATCATATTTTCTTTTATTTTAGTCTATAGTGTTTCTAAATTGGGAAATATCCTGGGAAAAGTTCAAGTTTTTGAAAAGTATACTAGATATATTATGTCAATTATTTTTATTATAGTTGGATTTTATTATAGTTTCAGAATTTGGTTTTAGAAACCTTTATAAATATTGACGGATGTCAATACGTAGGAGAATAAAATGAAAAAACAAACAGCGTTACAAACTCTATTCTGGATAAGTCTAGCAGGAATGTTATTCTCGGGTTATTTAAGCTATGGGGAGCTTTTCCAACAAGCTTGTGCATTAGGAACTTGTAGCACTAAAGTTTTCACAATTCCATCATGCGTTTATGGTTTTGTAATGTATCTTATCGGATTTATAATCTCAATTTTGGGCTTAAGGAGCGAAAAATGAATAACGATAATATAAAAAAAGTAATAAGAGAAGATTACGCAAAGATTGCTAAAAAAGGAATATCTTGTAATTGCGGATGCGGACTTTCTAATAGTGAAATCTCTAAAGATATTGGTTATTCAGATGATGAGATAAATAATGTTCCTGAAGCAAATCTTGGTCTTGGATGTGGCAATCCTACAGCATTTACAGATATAAAAAAAGGAGATGTTGTTTTAGATTTGGGCAGTGGAGCAGGATTTGATGTTTTTTTGGCATCTAAAAAAGTCGGAGAAACCGGTAAAGTTATTGGTGTAGACATGACTGAAGAAATGATAAATCAGGCTAATGCTAATACCAAAAAATATAATTATAAAAATGTAGAATTTAAGTTAGGAGACATTGAAGATTTACCAATAGACAGCAATTCAATAGATGTTATTATAAGCAATTGCGTAATTAATCTTGCTCCAAATAAAGATAAAGTTTTTGAAGAATCCTTTAGAGTATTAAAAGACGGAGGGAAAATGTTTGTTTCTGATATGGTTTTACTAGGAGATTTAACAGAAGAGCAAAAAAAAGATGAGGGATTATTAACTGCATGTGTAGCTGGAGCATTAAAAAAAGAAATCTATTTAAGCAAAATGAAGAAAGCGGGTTTTAATGTCACAATATTAAATGAAGACAAAGGAATATCTGAAAGACAATATCAAAAACTTCCAGTAGGAAGCTTAAAGATAAAAGCAGAAAAAGGAATTTCTAAATCAAAGAAGAGTAAATGTGCTTGCGAGGGATGTTGCTAATGAAAATAAAAGTTATTGGTTCGGGTTGTCCGACATGTACAAAACTCTACGAAAGAATTCTAAAATTAAAAAAAGAAGGTAAAACAAAAGCAGACGTTGAATATTCTAAAGATATAAGCGAGCTTATACAGTTGGGCGTTATGAGTTCTCCTGCTTTAGTTATAGACGGTAAGGTAGTAAACACTGGGACAATCACTGATGAAAAACTTTTGAGTTTAGTGGGAGGAAAATAATGCGTTCTTCTTTGGATTTTAAAACAATCATGATGGAAAGAGATCATTCAGAATCTGGGCATTTGGAGTTAGAACCTTTGCATAAACGTTTTGTGCAAGTTAGAGTGCCTGTTAGAAGATCGTCAAATACGGCTTATGAAATATGGGAAGCCATAAGAAACCATCCGATTCAATCTCTGTCTATCGGCGTAGGAATGGGTATCGGGGCATATTTTGCAATAGAGCAGTTAATTAAACTCTATACTCAGAATTGATGGGTTTATTTTCTCCTCTTCAGCTATTTGCGAATTTAGTTACTAATTGGTTTGGATTACCGAATGAATCTTATTGGGGAAGTGCGATTAATTTTTTTATTTATGATTCTCTTAAGATAGGTATTTTGTTAATAGTTATTGGGTTTTTTATGGCTGTTACTAGATATTATTTTCCAATTGAAAAAGTAAAAAATATTTTGACAAAAAAAAGATGGTATGGACTCGATTATTTTATGGCTGCATTATTGGGAGTCGTTACGCCTTTTTGCTCTTGTTCTTCTATTCCTCTTTTCGTTGGATTTACTGGCGCTGGAATTCCGCTAGGAGTTACGTTTGCTTTTTTAATCAGCTCGCCACTTATTAACGAGGCTTCTCTTTTTTTGTTTCCAGCGATGTTCGGGATTAAGGTTACATTACTTTACAATATTATAGGAATTATTATTGCAATGCTTGGCGGTATGGTAATTCAGAGGCTACATTTAGATAAATATGTGAAAAAGGAATTACTTAAATTCAAATCAAGGATGCAAGTTGAACAAGAGAGGGGACACAAACTTTCCTTAAAGGAACTTTTAAAGCACTGGTGGACAGAAGGTTGGGATATAACTAAACAAATATTTCCGTATGTATTGATCGGAATTAGTCTTGGCGCATTAATTCACGGATTTGTTCCAACGAGTTTTATAGAAAGATATCTTTCTTCTAGGGCTTGGTGGGTAATTCCTTTGGCGTCTATTATCGGGGCGCCGTTATATGCAAATTCCGTAAGTATACTTCCAATCATGGAAGCTCTTTTTGGCAAGGGCGTTCCACTTGGGACGATTTTAACATTTATGACTGCGACGGTTGCACTTTCATTGCCAGGATTGTTAATTCTAAAGAAAGTTATGCGTTGGCAATTATTACTTGCCTTTGTTATTGTTACGCTTATTGGAATAATGACTATGGGTTATTTCTTCAACTGGATGTTTTAATTTTAAATTTTCTTATTTCTCAGCAAGTTTGCATTCGTTACTACGGTAATTGATGATAGGGCCATAGCGATCTCAGCAACGACAGGGGGTAAAACTCCGGCTATTGCTAACGGAATAGCTATGCTATTATAAGCAAATGCCCAGAATAAATTTTGTTTAATTTTATTAAATGTCGCCTTAGAAAGATTAATTGCGGTAACAACATTCGATATTCTTCCGCCAACCAAAACAATATCGCCCGATTCTATGGCAATATCGCTTCCAGAACCCATGGCAATACCCACGTTAGCTTGTTTTAAGGATGGAGCATCATTAATTCCGTCCCCTACAAACGCGACGAAACCTCTTCTTTGTAAATCCTTGACTTTATTTTCTTTTTCCTCTGGTAAAACATTGGCAAGAAAATGCTTAATTCCCACCTCTTTAGCAATAGCCTCGGCAGTTTTTTGATTGTCACCTGTAATCATTACCGTCTCAAAACCTTGCGCATTAAGTCTTCTAATTGTTTCTTTAGAGTCTTCTTTAATTGCATCTGCGATACCAAACAAACCAATTGCTTTTTTATTTTCTGCAACAATCATTAAGCTATACGCTTTATTTTCAAACTCATTTATTTTTTTATTTAAAGAAACTAAGTTAATATTTTTTTCTTTCATTAATGAAACATTCCCGATAAAAATAGTCTTATTATCTATTTTTCCCTCTATACCCTTTCCCTTAATGATTTTGAAATTTTTGACTGTCAAATATTTTTTTAAATTTGCCTTTTGAACAATAGACTTAGCTAAGGGGTGTTCACTTAATTTTTCCAAACTTCCAGCCATCTCTAGTAAATTTTTTTCATCAATTATAGAATAAATTTCTTGGACCTGTGGTTTACCGACGGTAATTGTCCCGGTTTTATCAAATGCGATTATTTTTACTTCCTTCATGGTTTGAATCGCCTCGCCCCTTCGAATTAGAATTCCTCTTTTGGAACCCATACTAGATCCGACCATTAGTGCTGTGGGAGTGGCTAGGCCAAGGGCGCATGGACAGGCAATAACTAAAACGGAAATTGCAACCTCAAGCGCACGCGAAATGTCTGTAAAAAACATCCAAAACCCGAAAGTAATTATGGAAATCAATAAAATCGTTGGGACAAAAATTCTTGTAATTTTATCTGCTAGTTCTTGAATCGGAATTTTCGTTCCCTGGGCTTCCTCTACCAATCGGATAATGCTCGATAAAAAAGTATCCTGGCCAATTTTCGTTGCCTTAATATATAAAATACCCTCTTGATTTATCGTTGCTCCTATAACTATGTCTCCGACTTTTTTGTCTACAGGAATACTTTCTCCGCTAATCATAGATTCATTAACGGCACTTTCGCCACGAACAATTATACCATCGCTTGGAATTTTTTCTCCAGGCTTTACTATTAATATATCACCCACGACAACTTCAGAGATTGGAATTTTTATTTCCTTTTTTCCGCGAATAACTATTGCTTCCTTGGCTCCAATTTCCAGTAATTTTTTTATTTCCTTGGTGGCTTGTCCTCTAGCTTTATATTCTATATATTTACCAGTTAAGAAAAAAGCCATTATCATGGATGAAATTCCGAGATAGCTAGTGATGTCTATAAAATAGCTAATTATACCCGTGAGATATGCAATTAGGGTTCCAAGCGCAATTAGAGAATCCATGTTGAAATAAAAGCTAGTTAACCCCTTAATTCCGGATTTTAAAGTATCATAACCAAAAATAAAGATAACGGGAAATATCACAACCAGCATAATTTCTTTATAGTAAGTTCCTAGGATATTGATTTCAAACACAATTTCTAAAAACATATGTATCACAATCGGTATTGTAAAAATCCACGCCCAAATCATCTTTTTTTTCCACGAATCAGTTTCAGAATCTTCCACTTTTCCATGATGATGTTCGTGCCCTGACATTTTCTCGTGCTCTTCTGGAGTCATGTTCATATTGGCAGCCTCTGTCTTGAAACTAGCAAGCTTATATCCTGGTCTAGAAATCGCATCTCTAATTTGTTGCTCGGTTACGCAATCTTCACAATTAATATAGCCTTTTTTAGTAAGAACGTTAACTTGTGCACTCTTGATTCCTGGAATTTTCTTCAAACTCCTTTCTGCGTTAGAGGCACAACTTGCACAATGCATACCCTCTATATCCAAAACAACTTTTTTCATTTTATCACCGTTGCCTTATATGTTTTAAACACATTTAGATTAGTTATTTGTGATTTATCTACTTTACTAAAATTGTATTTCGCCACAAATATATTTGGAAAATTAAAAGTGACTTCCTCTACTCCAATTTTCTTAAGCTCATCTACAATTAGAGAAGCATGACCCGGACAGGGGATCGCGACAGATAAAGTAATTTCGCTTAGTTCACTTACGTCTCCAATGGCTCTACCGCTTAAATTTGCAGTCCAGGGAAATATGACAAAAAATAAAAGCGCATTAATTACTATAACGCTTCCGAATAGAATGGACAGATACCTTGTCTTGTTCGCACAACAATTTCTTTTAAGATAGAAATAAGAAGAAATACCTGCCAATAGAAATGAAAATAGAATTAATGCTGGAAAAGCCCACCACATTAATAAAAATTGTTTAATGAAAACTGCCCCTACGCTTATTCCGAATAGAGTCAAAACTATAAATAAAATGCACCCTATGTGCGGAACTAACGCCGCAAGAATCCCCGCTCTTACTCCGCCATTCTTAACATTACATAATTCAACTTGTTTTAAATTTTTCATTTTGATAATTATTTTAGGAAAGAATTTGTTATATAACCTTTGGAGAAACTAGTTTCATACTAGTCTTTCATCACTAGATAAACTAATACCTATATTTTATCATTTAAAAGTAATAACATTAGAAATGCTTAAAAACCCCCTTCCTTAATTTATTTCATGGAAAGAACAGTAAGGGCAATTGATCCGTCTTTGAACTACGTAGCGAAATTAGAACCATCAAGCACAGACGTATATAAGGTAGAATTGGATGGTGGAGTCTATGTATTAAAAACCAACTCATTGGACTGCTATGGTTGGCGTTGGGGCATTCGACACTTAACACAGGAGGCCGATGTATTACAGGTAGCTAGTGAGGTTGAGGGGATTACGCATTTAGTTAGGAAGTATGAGAGGGTTGGCAGAAGAAAGATTTCTTTGTTAAAAGAATTTTATGAAGGAAAAACTTTACGCGATTTTAAAGCGCCGATTAAAGATACAAAACTCCAAAGAAAATTAGAGGGTATTGTTCGTGATCTTCACTCTATTGGTGTTGCGCAACTTGATTTAGACAATCACTCAAATATTGTTGTCTCTCCAGATGCAAGTGATGTGCGTATAGTTGATTTGGGATGCGGGGTATTTTCAAGAGATATTGATCATGTGCAATTCCAAGGTTTCATTGATGTGGATATGAAGGAATTAGAACTTCTTTTTGGACAATAATACAATTAATCGTCGCAATCTTCGAACTTGATTTCATGTATGCTTTCGTAGGCTACTTTTCTTTCCTTAGAGCACTTTGGGCAATACTTTTTCTTGAAATGGGCCAATGTGTCGAAATCGAATTCTTTCTTGCAATCTGGGCAAATTTTTTTCTTTATCATGTTTATAGTATGTGAAGCTAGTTTAAAAGTTTAATGAATATTGGTTTGGTTTAATTCAAAATGTTTATAAGACGACTATTGATATTGAATATATGGAGTATTTTTTTATTTTAGGTAGAAATCCGATGCTTTCGTATGCGGAAGTCATATCCTACTTGAAAAGCCATGGAATAGCATATACAGTTTCTTTGCTTAAGAAAAATTTCCTTGTTTTGTCTGTTGGTGAAGGAATCAA
>CAZNOS010000015.1:0-3929 GCA_964574775.1 Candidatus Woesearchaeota archaeon
TCTACCCATTCTTTATTTTTTATGGTATAAAATATAAATGTTTTTTCGGATAGTTCATTTTTTCTTCCGGTTGGTTCTTCTATCTCCTTGATATTAATTAGATTGTCGTCTATTATCGTTGCCCTAAGTGGTTGTTCTTTGTGATGTATTTCTATGAGTTCCTTTCCGTATTTGAAGTTTAGAGAAAGAAGTTTTTCTACGTTTTCTCTTGCGGGTAAGTCTACTCTACAAACAACTTTGATAGAAATGCCCTTTTTAACTAGTGCTTCTAGTACATCAAAGAGTTTTACTTTTTTATCTGCAAAATTTAAAAATGATAGATTTCCGGAAAAAAATAAAATTTGTTTTTTGGCTTGCATTAACATTTCTTTAAATTTTTCTAGTTCGCTTGCATCGCTTTCATCTTTGCCCCTTTTTGTCCAAACAAATTTGTCTTTATCTGGAACAAATTGAAAAATATCAAAAGGACGGAAATCTTCTTTTTTGTGAAATCTAAAAATATCAGATTCTAGTTCTTCTTGGAATACGGTGTTCGATATTTTATCTATGCTCGCCCAATAAACTATTTTAAGTGCTCCACGAGTTCCTTCTCTAAATACTCGGATGTCTAGCGTTCCAAAATTTTTTTTTATTTCGTCGATGTATCTGTCTGCGGTTCTCCAATTTTTATTGATGTGATTTGCAATTTCCTGTATGCTTCTAGGTTTCGTTCTTATGAAATCTTCTATTTTTTTTATTTCTTCGTTTTTTAGCATATAAATAATTGGCATTTGGGGTTTAAATATGTTATGCAACACTATGGACATAATTTGTACAGAAAAATGTAATAAAAATACAAGTCTATGTATAGGTATGACAAACAAAATAAGAAGAATCGTTCTGACAGGAGGACCATGCTGTGGAAAAACGACCATGCTAAATAATTTGGCAGCACAATCTTTGGGCGTAGTTCCAGAGGCTGCAAGAATGATAATAGAAGAAGAGCAGAAAAGGAGTACAAATTGTTTACCATGGATGGATTTATTCGGATTTCAGGAAAGGGTAGCAGGACGTATACTTGAACTTGAACATTCATTCGACGATTCCCTATTGTTTTGCGATAGAGGTATGGTGGATGGCCATGCTTATGCAACCAGCGGGAAAGTTCCTACTCCAGATTCGGTTCAAAACCTAGGCATAAAAAGATATGATGCAGTTTTTGTCCTGGACCAAATACCTCAGTATAGAGCTGATGAATCCAGAAAAGAGAGTCCAGAAAAGGCGCAAAGTATCCATAGGGCTATCTTCGAAGCGTATAGAGAGTTTGGATATAATCCGATTAGAGTTCCAGTAATGCCACCAAAAGAGAGAGTAAAATATTTTGTAAAATTAGTGGGGATGGGAGCAAAATGAGCGATATAATTAGTGCAATTTGTCATGATATGGATGCTTATGAGGCGCTGTGCGCAAGATTTGAGGAAAGGATAATATATTCTAACGGAAGTGCGGATTGTTATGGTGTGCATGCAAAAAAACTAAAAGAGAGGGCGAGACGTGAAGATGAGGCGACTAGGAGAGGGGGTTCGGCGGAAAGTTTAGAAAATCATGTGGAGGTTGAGGTTAAACTTCCAGTTGATGAAAAAACATTATGTTGGCTTGAAAAAAAATTAAATCGTGTGGGCAGAGGAACTCCGTGGGTTTTTCAGCAAAATGTTATCTATAGAACAGATAAGGGTTTCGTTAGGTTTAGAAAAGAGGAGGGCTGCGCCAAGTTAACCATTAAGGGAAAAAATTCTGGTGGTAGATATAACCAAAGAACTGAAATTGAAAGTGATATAGATGTCAAGCTTTTTGAAAGTGTTTTAAAAAGTGCCGAGCAAGATGGGGCCATCGTTTATAGTAAAAGAAGAGCGACTTATTTTGAAGATAGGTGTACAATTTGTCTTGATGATTTGGGTGGAAAATATTTTGTGGAGATAGAAGGCGAGAGGGCGAATATTGATAAAAATATTGCCAGATTGGGACTAGAGGGAATTCCTACAGAAAAAAAAGATTATGCTCAGATAGTAGGTGATATGCATGGAAAAAGATAGTTGGAAAAAATATTGTGAATTGTGTGATAGGAGTTGCGATGCACTAGTTTTGGGTTATGAACCCACGAACGTTTTATCTGGAAGGTTTTATGTTCCAGGTGTTTCTAATTGCGAAGAGGGGTTTGGTTTTGCTTTGAGAAAAGTTTTCGGAGAGAAGAATGGGTTGTTTCATTGGGCAGATTCTGTAAAATGGGCAACGGTAAAAGATTTGAATAGATTAGAGCCACGAATATTGCGTGGAGTGCAAGAAGTTGTTTCTGGAGATCCAGATTATCAAACTGAATTTGATCAGTATTTTTCTTACTTAGGAAGAAGATTCGAACATCATTGGGTTTTTCTAAAGGGAGATTTATATAAATTTATAGACGGAGAAAGAGAGAAGGCTGTAGAATTATTTGATGGTTTTTGGAATGAGACTGAAAAAAACCGCTGGAGAGAAATTCATGGTTTTATGAGAGAATATACTGCGAATGAGTTTAGGGGAAAAGATGATAAAAAGAATTTTAATTGAGGGTCCAGATTGTTCTGGAAAGAGTACGGCATTAGATAGAATAAAAAATGCGTTAAGATGGGATGCAAAATCCCTACATCATCGTGAAGGAGATCAATTTCAAAGATATGTTAAAGAATATTGTTCTGCTGAAAATATTGTTTTTGATAGAGGACATATTTCTGAGGCGGTTTATGGGCAGATGTGGCGAGGTGGAAATCCATTTTCTGAAAAAGAGTTTGACTTTTTGAATTTTTATTTACAGAGAGAGGGTTTGGTAATATTTGCGTTGCCATCTGAAGAAGCGCTCATTAGTCGTTATCGCTCTAGAAGTTTTTCACAACAAATAAAGGAGAGTGAGTTGGCCTTGGCTAGAAAATTGTTTTTAGAAAAATCTCAAACTATTCCTAATATTTTGTATACATCGTCCTCGTATTCTGAATTAGATAGTTTGGTAGAGAATGTATTAAGGAGGGTGAATGGCGAAGCTTTACGTGATTCCAGTTGAGTCGGCTTGCAATGCGAGATGTCCTTATTGCGTAAATCAATTTAGAGACTTAGGAAACTCTTTTTTATCTTTGGGTAATTTGGAAAAGTGTTTGAAGGATATTGGAACAATAGACGCGATCGAAATTAGTGGGGGCGGAGAGCCAACGTTGCATCCAAAAATATCTAGCATTATAGAGCTGTGTTCGAGAAAGACGAGAACTCAAATGTATACTAATGGACAATTGATCGGTTCTATTCCGAATTCTGTTTTAAAAAAACTTGACCCGCTTTGTATTTCTCGTTCTCATTATGATTCAGTAATTAATGAAAAAATTATGGGCATTAAAGGAGACGATGCGATTTTTTATAAAGGATTGAATATAAAAATTTCTGCTGTTTTGTTTAAGGGAGGAATAGAATCTCCGGAAGATGCGGAAAAATATATTGCATGGGCCAAGGGCAGGGCAAATAAAATTGTTTTTAGACCACTGTTCCAGGATGTTAATTATACATTAGATGTAAAAAATAAAGTTGTATCTTTAGAATTATTTTCTAGGTATTTCGGATTTGATGCTAATTCTGCTGAAAATTTTAAAACGAATTTAAATGGCGTAGAGGTGGAATTTGAAACTCGTTCTTGTAGTTGTGAAAATTCTAATCCAATCTTGCATGCGAATGGAAAGGTAAATTATTCTTGGAGGGGGAATGATATTAACCGGTCCGGAAATTAAACGGCAAGTTGGTTTGGGAAGAATTCATCTTTTTCCGTTTATAGAAGAAAATATTAATCCTAATAGTTATAATTTCAGATTGGGTAATAAATTAAAAGTTTACAAAAACGATTTATTGGATTCAGCTTTAGAAAATGAGTCCGAAGA
>CAZNOS010000015.1:4029-17172 GCA_964574775.1 Candidatus Woesearchaeota archaeon
GGAGATATAATTTTATACAACGGAAAATATCGAAATTCTTCTGGACCAGAAACAAGTCAAATATGGAAAGATTTCGTTAAGAATTAATTTATTGTTGTGCTTCTATAACTTTGAATCCAGTATATTTCCAAAGAACTTCTGGTATTTTTATAGAACCGTCTTCTTGTTGATTATTTTCAATTAGGGCGATCATTAATCTTGGGAGTGCAATTCCGGAGCCGTTGAGTGTGTGACAGAATTTGATTGTTCCATCTTTAGCTTGATAACGAGAATTCATTCTTCTTGCTTGAAAATCTGTGCAGTTTGAACACGAAGAACATTCTAAATATCTTTTCATAGCTGGACTCCAAACTTCTAAATCATATGTTTTTGCAGATGAAAAACCAGCATCTCCTGTTGATAACAAAAGTCTTCTGAATGGTAATTTTAATTCTTCTAGTATCTTTTCTGCATTTTCTGTCATTTCTTCATGGAATTTCCAGGAATCTTCTGCTTTGCAAATATAAACCATTTCTACTTTTTCGAATTCGTGTAATCTAAACAATCCTTCCTCTCCAGCTTTTCTTCCAGCTTCTGTTCTGTAACATTGTGTGAAGGCACAGAATTTTTTTGGCAGATCTTTTTCTGTCAATACTTCGTCTGCGTAAATATTAGTTACTGGGACCTCAGCTGTTGGAACCATGATTAATTCATCGTTTGTTTTGTAAAGTTGGTCGTCAAATTTCGGAAGATTTCCTGTTCCGAATGCTGCTTTCCTGTTAACCATTTGCGGTGGGTTTATTTCTGTAAATCCATTTTTTTCGTGGAAGTCGAGCATAAATTGCACTATGGCTCTTTGGAGTTTCGCTGCCTTTCCTGTTAAAATATAAAATCCTGCACCAGCTATTTTCGTTGCTCTTTTCATATCAATCATTCCAAATTTCTCTAGAAGTTCTAAGTGTCCTTTTGGATTTTTTATATCTATGATTTTTCCTTTTTTGCAAACTTCTTTATTATGTGATTCATCACCCTTCGGTGCGTCCTCGCTCTGGATATTGGGAATTCTAGATAATAAGTCATCCATTTCCGCTTTTAATTTATTTTCTAATTCTTCGTTTTGTGTTAGTTTTTCGCCTATTTTTTTAGACTCAAGGATAAGTTTTTTTGCATCATCTTCTTTCTTTTGTTTTTTGGCTTGATTTATATTTTCTGAAACTTTGTTTTTTTGCCCTCTTAGTTGGTCGTCTTCTGTTTTATATTCTCTCCATTTTTTATCTAGTTCTATAATTTTTTCTACAATAGAAACTTCGTATCCTCTTTCTTTGGTGTTGGTTTTGACTAATTCTGGATTCTCTCTGATTAACTTTATGTCTATC
Source organism: Candidatus Woesearchaeota archaeon (assembly GCA_964574775.1). GTDB lineage: Archaea > Nanobdellota > Nanobdellia > Pacearchaeales > GW2011-AR1 > CABMGO01. Next base: position 5,385 of record CAZNOS010000015.1, read on the forward strand.
ATAGAATTATCACGAAAAAATCTTATTTAAACTTTTTTGTTCTAGAATATATGTTGGATTGCAATAATATTTTTAAACGTTTAAAAGATGTAATTTGATGAGAAATAGACTTAGGTCAGGATTATTGTCTTTGTTAACAGGAGTGATGCTTGTGGGTATGGGGTGTGGGCGGAATGATTCTATCAAATCAGATAGTGGTTGCTCTCTTAATGTGGGTGTTGTAGAAAATGTAAAGAATCCTGGTTCGGAAAAGCGAATGAGACTTGGAGTTTCTTATAATGACGAAAATATCGTCTCTTTTAGTGAATTTACTGATATGCTGCGTTCAAATCAACAAATTGTTTTTCCCGACGGAATTTTAACATTTGAGGATAAAAAAGATGATGTTCTAACCAATGTAAAGGTGGTATTTACTAGGGATATAGATGATATGCCAAAGGATCTTTCTTCAGAAATAGCGCGGGTTGCGATTAGGAATTCTGTTATCAAATTAGATCTTAATAATATATCATATATTGAAAAAAATGGCGAGCCGGCGAAGCAGGATAGTTATTCTATGTCAATGTATAATCAGAAATATCACCAGGCTGCAATTGATACAAGAAAAGCTTCTTCTGTTATATGCGTTTCCAAGGGCGAAAGAGCTGTATTTAATTTATGGGGAAGGGATCATCTTGTTCATGTTTTTGCAAAGGATAAATCTGAATCTGGAAAAAATAATGAATTTGGCGTTATTATGAGTGTTGGAGAAAGAGATTTGGGAGAGAGAGTCTCTGAAGTAGATATTAAATCTTCGGGGGTGTATTTGGTTTCTTCTTGTCCTCTGAATGGGATTAGAAGGGCACAGCATTTGGCCAGGCCAGTTTATAATGGAGATAGTGTTTCTTTTGCGTCAAAAACTATTGTAGGGAATGAAATTTTAGAAGTAAACGAAAAAACATCTAGAGAAATTTTGAAAATGGTGCGGTCGGTTCCCGATGCGGTTGGAAAATTTTCTAGAGGCGTGAAGGTGTATCTTATTGCAAGCGGGGCAAGTGGAACGGATCATGAGGTTGATAATGGTTCTCCATCATATGAAAATCCGAACATATATTGGAATTTAGATAAATTGGCATATAGGGGGAATTTTAGTTATGATGAAAAAAGTGCGCGCGAGGGCGTTTCTTTAGCAGTGGTTGGAGATTTTGTTTTTAGAGACCAATACTCTGAGCGGAAAAGAATGAATTTTATTTCGGTCGTTAATTATGCTCCGCCATTTTTTAAGGAGATTGAGGGGTATTGGGATATTCCTTCTGAGGGCAAGATTTTTGGTTTTAATGATGGCTGGATTTTTAAGGCAGATAGTCCGTTCATATATGATGATCGCAATAAAGTTACTCATTATGCGAGTACGGCTGTGTTGGATGGAAATAGAAAAATATTATTAGATGGTCCAGGTGGAAAAAACATTATTGAGATTAGAGGGGATAAAATACCATCTGTGTTGTATAAACACGACGGTGTAGAAGAAATTCTTGTTAGGTCTACTAGGTATAATAAATAATTGTATCTACTCCGCGTGGACGAAAAACTTAAGAAAGCTTTAAAAGCGGTTTATAACTGTAAAATATAGGTTACAATATATATATCACAATGGTAGACATGCAAGACAATTTCGATTTATTTTTTAGGAGAAAGCCAGCAATGATGCTTCTCGCTCTGAAAAGAATGAATAAGGCAAAATATGGCTCTGTTTTAGCGAAGGAAGTTGATTGTACATATTCTCATGCTGTTAAAATTTTACAGATTTTAGAAGAACTCGGTCTTGTTGGATTTGAAAAGAAAGGAAGAATAAAAATTATCAAATTAACAAAGAGAGGATTGCAGATTGCAGAAAGTATAGAAGCCATAAAAGACGTTATTGATGGAAGAAAGTAAAAAATTCAATTAATTAAAATTTTTAGGTCGTTTTTTTTATTAAAACTTTGTCAGATATCATTATGATGTGTAATTTTTTTGATGACAGGTGTTCAGTTATAATTTTTCTCAAACTCAAAGTTTAAAAGGGTTAAAATATAGAAAATTATAATCTAATCAAAAAAATGGCCTCGTAGCTCAGCCTGGTTAGAGTACCAGACTCTTAATCTGGGTGTCGGGGGTTCAAATCCCCTCGGGGTCATGTTATTCATAGGGGTGATTTGAACAAATCCACAAAAAATTTTGCAGTTGTGATTTCTTTAGTTAGTTGCTTACAAGCAACAGTTGTTTCAACAGCGAAATTTTTTACTTGGGGTTACGTAATATTTACATGGGTTGAATCGGGTTCAAATTTTCTCGCGTTTATTTTATCGTTTGTTAGGAATGTTATTTTGAAGAGCGAGGCATTTGTTATCGATGATGCATATTATTTATGGTGGATTTGAATAATTTAGGTATGTAAAAGTTTAAAAATTCTTAAAATAAAAAATAAAGATGGCGATTAAATTGGCTTAGAGAGTCAATAGTCATTATTACCTCTTTAAAGTTGTTAAACGAAAGGTTTAAAAAGCAATTTTTTTTAACTATCTTATCTAAACCTTACAGATGATATTATGCACATTCTTCAGCCGAAACACACAAAATTAAAACAAGAGGAAGCAAGCAAGCTAGTTGTAAAATACAATATTTCTTTGGCTCAATTACCTAAAATTTCTAAAGAGGATCCTTCAATTTTCGAATTGAATGCTCAACTTGGTGATGTTATTAAAATCGATAGAAAAACTTCGGATGGGAGCGAAGAATATTTCCGTGTTGTTGTTTAATTATGGCTTCTCAAAAATCGATTACAGTGGATAGAAAGCATGTTCTTGTTAAGGAATTTTTGAGAAATCACTCCATTGTTGAATCAAATATTACTTCTTTTAATGATTTTATTGAAAATAGAATGCAAGAAATTATTGGAGAGTTAAATGAGAGTTTGCCAAAAGAAGATTTTGAAATCAAAATGGGTAAGATTACCGTCGGTAAACCAGACATTGTTGAGGCAGATGGTTCTGTCAAGTTAATCACTCCGGCAGAGGCTAGATTGAGAGGATTAACTTATTCGGCTCCTATAAAAATGGAATTAACTATAAGATATGAAGGTCAAATTGAAACTGCTGAAGTTCAATTAGGTAGAATTCCGATTATCGTAAAAAGTAAGGCTTGTAATCTTTATGGATTAAGTAAAGAAGAATTAGTTTCCAAGTATGTAGATCCTGCAGATTCCGGTGGATATTTTATTGTTAATGGAAATGAAAGAATTTTGGTTATGGCTGAAGATTTAGCTTCTAATCAAGCATTTTTGGAAAATCAGAAGGTTAGGGGATTTGTTTTAAGATTATTTTCTCAAAGAGGAGCTTATAAGATTCCTGTCTCTATTAATGAAAACAAAGAGGGAATTTTGGAGATTTCTTTTTCTAGATTTAGAAAAATACCAGTAATGATTTTATTGAAAGCACTTGGAATGCTTTCAGAGGCAGAAATTTCTAAGATGATTGGGAAGCAAACTGATGGATTACTTGTTAATTTGTATGAATATGCGGCTCTTGGTGATTCGGAAGAAGCTTTGATGAAAATAGCAGAATTAACTTCATTACAAGGAACAAAAAAAGAAGTACTTGACAGAACAAAGCAGAGAATCGATTCTTATTTATTACCACATGTGGGTTTGGATAAAAATGCAAGATTAGAGAAGGCAAAAACACTTTGTAAATTGATAAAACAGTTCTATATTTCTAAGGAGCATCCAGAGGATTCTTTGACAGATAAAGATCATTATGCAAATAAAAGAGTTAGATTGTCTGGCGATTTGCTTGCAGACTTATTCAGAGTTAATTTAAACATATTATTAAGAGAGGTTCAACACTCGTTACAAAAAACAGTAAAAAGAAGAAAATTCTATTCGATAAAGACTATTGCTAAATCAACTTTATTTTCACACAGAATTGAATCTGCTATCGCTACTGGTTCTTGGATAGGAGAACGAACTGGAGTTACGCAGAATATGAAGAAAGATAATTTCTTGTCAGTTATGTCACAATTACAGAAAGTTGTTTCCACTTTACCGGGCGAACAGGAAAATTTCGCAGCTAGAACGGTACATCCAACTCATTATGGAAGATTCTGTCCAATTGAAACACCTGAAGGTACTGAAATTGGTTTGAGAAAAAATCTTGCAATGCTAGCGAGAGTTTCTACAAGATGTCAAGTTCCGGAAGATAAGATTGTTAAGGTTTTAGTTGAAGAAAAAATGTCTAAAGATGGTAATGAAGGTATTGACGTTTTCTTAAATGGAAGATATGTCGGTGTTGTTAATAACGGAAAAGAATTTTTCTTAAGCGTAAGAGAAAGAAGAAGAAAGGGAAATCTTCCTATAGATATGAGTATAAAATATGATTCATTTTTAGGCGCTGTATTTTTATCAACTGAAGTTGGAAGAGTTTTAAGACCGCTTGTTATTGTCGATGGTAGTGTTTCTAGATTAAAAGAAGAGCATTTGAAATTAGTTGAACAAGGAACATTGACTTGGACTAATTTAGTTGAACAGGGAATTATTGAATATCTTGATGCTTCTGAGGAAGACAATTGCTATGTTTCTTTATATAAGGAAGAATTAACTCAAGAACATGATTATGTAGAAATTGATCCTATTGCATCTTTGGGAGTTATTACTTCTATTGTTCCGTATGCAAATCACGATCAGGCTCCTAGACTATTAAGAGGTAGCAAGACTCAGACACAATCTTTGGGAATTTATGCTGCAAATTATCATGTCAGAATTGATACAAATGTTTCCGTCTTACACTATCCGCAAAAGCCCTTGGCAAGAAGTTTCACTTATGATACATTAAATGTTTATCCAGCTGGACAAAATGTTATTGTCGCTGTTTTACCTTATGATGGTTATAATATTGAGGACGCCGTTGTTTTGAACCAGGGTTCAATCGATAGAGGTCTTGCAAGAAGCTCGTTCTTTAGACCATATACATCTACTGAATTGAATTATGCTGGAAGATTAAAAGATGAAATCTGTGTTCCGGAAAAAGATGTTTCTGGTTATAGAATGGAGCAATCTTACAAATATTTAGAAGATGATGGTATTGCTTATCCTGAAGCTGACATGCATGAGGGAGATGTCGTTATTGGAAAAGTTTCTCCACCAAAGTTCTTATCTGAAGCTAGAGAAATTTCTATACAAACTAAGAAAGAAAATTCTACTGCAGTTAGACAGGAAGAAACTGGAACTGTCGATGGAGTTTTCATTACACTTGATGGTGATGGTAATAAGATCGTTCAAGTTAGAATGAGAGATTTGAGAAAACCAGAAATTGGAGATAAATTTGCAACACCACACGGACAGAAGGGAGTTATCGGATTTATTGCACCAGAATTGGATGTTCCATTTACAGCACGTGGTGTGAGACCAGATTTAATTTTCAATCCACACGGTATTCCATCTCGTATGACTGTTGGTTATTTATTAGAAATGATGGCTGGAAAAGTTGCTGCATTATCTGGAGAAGTTAGGGATGCTTCTGCATTCGCTGGAGAGGAACTTGATAGTTTGGAAAATAATTTGACAAAACTAGGATTTAGATACGACGGAAAAGAAGCTTTATATCACGGAGTTACTGGACAGAAATTGCCGGTTAAGATTTTTGTTGGTAATATGTACTATTTGAAATTAGGACGTATGGTAAAGAACTTATTGCACGCAAGAGCATCTGGTAAGATTGCATTATTAACAAGACAGCCAATTGAGGGTAGATCAAGAGGCGGTGGTTTAAGACTTGGAGAGATGGAGCAGCAAGCATTAGTTGCACATGGAGCATCATTATTATTGAAAGAAAGATATGATTCTGATAAAGTCGTATTACATATTTGTGAAAGATGTGGTTCTCTTGCTACCGACGATAAAATCAGAGATAAACAAATTTGTCCATTGTGTCAATCTAACAAAATAGAACCAGTTGAATTGTCTTACGCATTCAAATTATTATTGGAAGAATTACAGGGCATGCATTTATTAACTAAATTCGAAATGAAAAACAAATACGATCAATAAAATGGAAAAACCAGTAAAAAAACAAATTAGTGCAATTAAGTTTAGTTTATTTAGTCCAGAGCAGATTAAGAAAGTTTCTGTTGCTAAAATTGTAACTCCTGAATTATATGATGTTGATGGTTATCCTGTCGACGGTGGTTTGATGGATTTAAGACTTGGAGCAATTGATCCAGGGGTAAGATGTAGAACTTGTGGTGGTCACTTAAAAGAATGTCTTGGACATCCAGGTATGATTGAATTAGCTAGACCTGTTTTACATATTAAGTATATACAAATTGTTGAGCTTGCAATGAGAAGTACTTGTGAAGCTTGTGGAAAATTGTTATTAACAGATGAGGACGCTAAAAAAGATTTAAAGACAAGATTGAAGAAAGCAAAAGAATCAAAGAAATGTCCACATTGTGGTATAGTTCAGGAAAAACCAAAATTCGAAAAGCCATCACAATTTCATATCGGTAAAAGAAGAATATTTCCTTCTGAAATTAGAGAAAGATTAGCAAAAATTCCAGATGAGGAATTAAAGTTAATTGGTATAAATCCAAAAACATTAAGACCAGAATGGAGTATTTTGACTTATTTATTGGTTCCACCAGTAACTGTTAGGCCGTCTATTACTTTAGAGTCTGGTGAAAGATCTGAAGACGATTTAACTCACAAGTTGTCGGATATTATTAGAGCAAACCAAAGATTGTGGGAAAATTTAAACGCTGGTGCACCAGAAGTTATTATTGAGGACTTATGGGATTTATTACAATATCATATTACAACATTTTTTGATAATTCCGTCGCTAAAATACCACCTGCAAGACACAGAAGTGGTCAGCCATTGAAAACAATTAATGAAAGAATTAAGGGTAAAGAAGGACGTATTAGAAAAAATCTTGCTGGTAAGAGAGTTAATTTCTCTGCGAGAACTGTAGTTTCTCCGGATCCATGCTTGAAGTTGAATGAAGTTGGAGTTCCGTTTGAAGTTGCAACCATTTTAACTGTTGCTGAAAGAGTTACGGAATTGAATATTGAAAGATGTAGAAAACTTATTTTAGCTAAAGGATATCCTGGTGCGAATTATATTATAAGACCAGACGGAAAAAGAAAAAGAATTTCTGATGATTTAAGGGAAGATTTATCTAAAGAAATCGTACCTGGCTACACAGTTGAAAGACATTTGGTCGACGGAGATATTGTTTTATTTAACAGACACCCATCTCTTCATAGAGCATCTTTAATGGCACATAATGTTAGGGTTTTGCCACATAAGACATTTAGAATGCATCCAGCTGTTTGTTTCCCATATAATGCAGATTTTGACGGAGATGAAATGAATATCCACGCTCCACAGACTGAGGAAGCTAGAGCTGAGGCAGAATGTTTATTGAATGTTCAACAGAATTTGATTTCTCCGAAAAATAATACAAATTTATTCGGCTGTACTGATGATGCCTTAACTGGAAATTACGTCATGTCTGAACAGGAAATTGATAGAGATGAAGCAATGCAATTAGTTTATTCTTCTGGATTAAAATTATTCAATTGTGCAAAGAAAGTTAGCGGAAGAGATTTGTTTGAGAATGCTTTACCAGATGAATTAAGAAATTCTAAGATAAAGTCTGAAGGATTTATTACAGAAGAGGGCGAAGATATTAAGAGATTAGATAAAGAAATAGGAAGAGTTAGAACAATTGAAGTTTTGAAAGATGTTTATACTTTGGGTATGACTTTCTTATCTAGAAATGGATTCACAATTTCTATCACAGACTTAGATGTTTCTGACGAGGTTAAGAAAGAAACACAGAAGATGGTCGAGAATGCTAATAGAAAAGCTGAAGATATAATTGAATCTTATTATAACAAAAGTTTAGAAATACTTCCAGGAAAAACTGCTGAACAAACAAGAGAAATTAAGTTGTTGCAGGCATTGAATGGAGTTAGAACTGAAATTGGTAAGTATGTTAAAGAAAAATTCCCTAAGGATAATCTTGTCAATAAAATGATTTCGGCTAAGGCTAGAGGTAATATGTTAAATGTTACTCAGATTGCTTGTTCCGTAGGTCAGCAAGTAATGAGAGGACAGAGAATTAATTTTGGTTACACTGGAAGATCATTAAGCTGTTTCAAGAAAGGAGATTTGACTCCAGCTGCAGGCGGATTTATTAAGAATTCATTCATAAATGGTTTAAGACCAGATGAATTTTTCTTCGGTAGCATGACAGGAAGAGACGCTATGATGGATACTGCTCTTAGAACTCCTAAATCGGGTTATTTATATAGAAGATTAGTTTCTGCATTACAAGATTTCATTGTCGAATATGATGGAACAGTAAGAGACGCTAATGAAGGAATTGTTCAGTTTGCATTCGGTGGCGATGGTTTAGATGTTTCTGCATTACATAAAAATCAAAAGTTAGCTCCAGGTGAAGCAATTGGTATTGTTACAGCACAATCTTTCGGTGAATCTTCTACTCAGATGGTTCTTAACGTTTTCCACTCTGCCGGAGTTGCTGAGATGCAGGTTACGCAAGGTCTTCCAAGATTGATTGAAATTTTGGACGCTAGAAAGAAGCCCTCTACACCAGCTATGGAAATTTATTTAGATAAAGATCATAATAATGAAAAAGATGCAAAGATCGTTGCTGAGAAAGTTAAAGAAGTTAGTTTGAAGGAAATTATCAGTGAAGTTAATGTTGATTTTGGAACTAAGAAAGTTGATGTTATTATTGACAAAGAAGCACTTAAGAGAGTCCATATGGGATTAGACAAGGTTATTGAAGTTTTGAATGAGAAGGGAATGGGAGCGAAAAAGAAGGGCGAAGAATCTATCGTGTTTGATTTAGGAGATAGTGATTTCAAAACAATCTTTAAGTTTAAGCAAAAAATCAAAGAGACAATCGTTTCTGGTATAAAGGGAATTGAAAACGTTTTGGTTGTTAAGAGAGATGCGAATTTTGTTATCTTGACTGCTGGTACAAATTTGAAAGATATATTACAATTTAAGGGAGTAAATATAGAGAAAATTTTCACTAACGATTTACATGAAATTGCTGCCTTATTAGGAATTGAAGCTGCAAGACAAGCAATTATCGACGAGATTAACAAGGTTTTGGTTTCACAAGGTTTAGATATTGATAAGAGACATTTGACCTTGGTTGCTGATGCGATGACTTCTTCTGGAGTTGTTAAGGGAGTTACAAGAGTTGGTATTATTTCTGACAAATCTTCCGTTTTAGCAAGAGCTTCGTTCGAGACTCCGGTTAAGCACTTTGTAAATGCATCTAGAACAGGAAAGAAAGATAAGATGGCTTCGGTTATTGAAAATATTATATTAAATCAACCAGTTCCAGTTGGAACAGGATTACCTGGATTACTTGTAAAAGTTACGGGTCCATTGGCTGAACAGCAAAAGGAGGCTAAAAAGAAAAAATGAGCTTAAAAGATTTATCAGATGCTAACAAGAAGGGAAAGTTGAGTTTCGGAGTTAGACAGGTTTTGAGATTAGCAAAAAAGAAAAAACTTGGTAAGAGTTCGAGAGTTTTTGTTTGTAGAGATACGAGAGAAGAAACTATTAAGAAACTTGAAGACGCAGGAGTTGAATTTGAGGTTCTTAAAAATAAAATAGATATTGCGAAAGAATTGGGAATAGATTTTGATTCTGAAGTTTTTTTAATTGAATAAGATGACAGGAGATTTTTATAATGCATATGGTAATTGTGGCGCAATTACTCAAGAACTCTTAATTCATCTTGAGCGAGTTAGAGAGAGTCAACCATTTTATGAAGAAAAAAAAGATACTAGTCAAAATCGTAATATTGCTTCGGATGTTGGTTTGAAGTCGAGAATTCGTGCAGGAGCGTTTAGAAGATGAATAGAACAATAGATATGCAATTGATGAGATACATTAATCTTTTTGGAAAAGTTGCGCGTGTATCGACGACAGATTGCTTTGTTTATAATAATACAATTTATTTTGCTGTGCCAAAAGCATTTATGATGCAGGCAATCGGAAGAAATGGCGAAAATGTAAAAATAATTTCTGAAACATTTAGAAAAAAAGTAAAAATTGTTTCTATGCCTAGTGATACAGAATTGGTAAATGATAAAATGACCGCATTAAAAAAATTTATTGCAGAAGTTGTTTCGCCAGTTGAGTTTACTGGAATTGATTTTAAGGACGATATAATTACTATTTCGGGAAGTAGGGAAAGTAAAGCTATCTTGATTGGAAGAGACAGATCGAGAGAAAAAGAGCTATCAGAGGTTTTAGAAAAATCATTCGGAATAAAAGGCTTTAAAATTATGTAATGATAATCTTTATAAATCATTATTTCGAGGAGTTGGTATGGGATTGATGAATGCAAGAAAATTAAGAAACAGGAGAAAGAAATATCAGATGAATCACAAGAGATTCAGGAAGAAAAAACTTGGTATTAGCTTGAAGTATGCAGTTATCGGTAGATCTTCACAAGCTAAAGGAATTGTCGTTAATAAATTTCAATTAGAAGCTAAGCAGCCTAACTCTGCTATGAGAAAATGTTGCAAGGTTCAGTTAACAAAAACAGGTAAACCAATTGGTGCGTTTATCCCAGGAAACTTGGCTCAGAAGTTTATTGATGAGCATGACGAGGTTTTAATCGAAAAAATCGGTGGTAAGATGGGTAAGACAAAGGGAGACCTTTCTGGTGTTCGATTTCAAGTAATTAAAGTAAATGATCAGCCGTTGAGAAGATTATGGAAAGGCCAGATCGAGAAGGGTAGAAGATAATGACATCAATGAAAATATTTGGTCTTTGGGATATTTCAGAAGTTTCTGTTGCAGATCCTGGATTAAAGAAAGTTATAAATCTCGACGATAAGTTGCTTTTGAAATCACATGGAAGAATCAAATATGATCAGGCAAAAACAAGAGTTAATGTTATTGAAAGAATTATAAATTTATTACAAGTTCCTGGAAGTAGAGGAAAGAAACACAGAATTATTACAAATTGGATGACTGGAAAACAACAGAAGACAACAGCTATCGTTATTGATGCTTTAAAGATTGTTGAACAACAGACAAAACAAAATCCTCTTGCTGTTTTAGTTAAAGCAATTGAAAATGCTGCTCCAAGAGATGAAGTTACTGCTATCGAATATGGTGGAGCTAGATATCCGCAAGCTGTCGATGTTTCTCCGAGAAGAAGATTGAATTTAACATTAAGATTTTTGGTAAATGGTGCTTATGATAAGGCTTTCAATAAAAAAGCTACAATCACAGAAGCTCTTGCTAAGGAAATAATTGCAGCTTCAAATAATTCTGGAGATAGCTACGCAATTACAAAGAAGAACGATATTGAAAAGCAGGCCGACGCTGCTCGTTAATAATTTTTTTATGTTATTATTGATTTAGGACGAAATTTGATAGATATTCTTATAAACTGTTTTTGCGATAGAAAAGTATGGCAGAATGGTATGAAAAACTTGATGAAGAAATAGCTATTGGTTTGAGTACGTCTACGTCGGCGGTTAATGCGGAGTTCACTATAAGAAAACTTGGTCGTGCGTTGGGCGGTCCTATTGGCGTAGAGGAGAGATTTTCGTTGGCGAATAGAGATTATTCTTATCAAGTATTACTATCTCTAGGTGGTTCCTCTAGAATTTCTGCAAGAAATCCAGATTCTTCAACTAGGGAGTATTACATTGAAGATGATAAGGGATTGGTTACAAAAATATCTGTGCACCCAAAGAAAGAAG
>CAZNOS010000016.1:0-15223 GCA_964574775.1 Candidatus Woesearchaeota archaeon
AACGCCATTTCGTATGGTCAATTCTTAATTTAAACAAAATAGTATAATTAGAAACTATTTTAGAATCATTAGCAATTGTGATTCTTGCATTTTTACCTTCAACTGTAAAAATATTATTAACATAAATATTATTTCTATCGATATTTTGAATAATTGAATAAATTCTTCTACAATCTCCACCATCCGTATTAGGATAGCCCGGGCTAGAATAATCTCTTGGAATTTCTAAAGTATAATTAAAACCAGTTAACACTTCTGATTCTTGCGGGACAAATAAACTATTATTATAGTAGACAGATGGAGAAAAAGAAAAGATAGTAGCCCATGCATTTTTTATGTAAGTTTTACTAGTTGCTTGTATCCCTTGCGGTGCTGAAGCAACCATAATCCCATTATTATGAGCCGAAACAAGAAAATGGTCTGGATATAAATTATTAGTGTAATCTAAATTAGATATTATCAATAACTTTTCTTCATCGGTTAGGTTACTCATTTGAATAATTTCATTACATATCTCTTTATTTTGGGATGAAACGGCATCGCAATTTAAAGAAAAAACAAATGGGACTTGCACCGATAAAAGTGCAAGTGCCCAAAATAAAAAAAGCTTTTTCATCCAACGATAAAATCTACTATCAATGGTGCAGCCCAAATAACAACAAGACCGATGATAACATACATCGCCATGTTTTTTGCCTTTTCTCGTTTTGCGGGGTCTCCAGCAGATGTAATATAAGTTATACCTGCAAAAAGAAGCACGACAACAGCAATTACGGTGGCAGTATATTTAGCAAAGTTGTAGATTTTCAAAACTGGATCTAGCATCTCGTCAAAAGTTGCTTTATCTTCATTAGAAATATCTTGATTGAAATCAACCGCTAAACAAAACTGCATTGCAAAGAAAAAAGCCAAAAAGACCAATCCTAAGATAGCATATGTTTTACTTTTCATTTTTTACCTCCTGAATTTAGTTTAGAGAATTCTTCCAATCTTTTGGAGTAATTCTTCCCGTGTTTCCACTTAAGAAACGCAGAACAAGAATCGCAGATATCCTCTTTATCAATTGGCTTTTCGCAGATAATGCATTTTTTCATAATTGTGTCCCATTTATTCTTTTTAAAAGAAATCGGAGAAATATTTTAAGTAAAAAATTTAGTTATTTTTTTCTCCGATTTAATATAAGGAGAAGATTTATCCCTTTCTCATGGAAAATATTTCAGAAGATCTTGGGGATCAAATCATTTTTCAGCTTAGAGAAGTAATTAAATTACTAGAAATTAAACTTAAGAAACAGAACGTAGTTCTTATTTGTTCGGATATTAATAATGGAAGTTAATAAGATAATTCATGGGGATTGTATTGAATACATGAAAACACTTCCTAGTAAGTGCATAAATTTAATCGTAACAGACCCACCATACGGAGATAATGTGGCTTATGGGTGGAACAATAAGACAATAAAGAACAATGAGAATCCACTAATAAATTGTTCTGCTCTTGTTGAGATGTATCGTGTTCTAAAACAGAATAGTTCAGCATATATCTTTACAAACTGGAAGCATTACCCTTTTCTAACAGAGTTTATTATAAGATATACAGAATTTAAAATAAGACATCTAATCGTTTGGAAAAAGCACAATTTTGGCTTAGGTTGGGCTTTTAGGCATCAATATGAGTTAATATTGGTATTAGAAAAGGGTAAGCCAAAATACAATCTAAAAGATTTTTCAGATGTCCAAACTGCTCAACATATTAACCACAATAAACTCAATCATCCGCACGAAAAGCCTCTAGATTTGCTTATGAAGATGATAGTGCATAGTTCTAAAGAAGGAGACTTGGTTTTAGATCCTTTTGCGGGTTCAGGCTCTACCTGTAGAGCTTGTGAGAAACTTAGCAGAAAGTGGATTGGGATAGAGTTGGATGAAAAGTGGATTAACTAAAAAGAGTATCAGGCAGTACTATTTTAAGAACTTATCTAAGCCGTCTTCTTTTTTTATCTTTTCTTTATTCTCTAATTCTACTTTTTTAAAATTATTTAGTTTATTTAGTAAATTCATTAGAAAAACAGAATTCTCTTCATATTCTTCTTTCCTTAATAGGCCTCCAGTATTTTCATCATCTTTTCGATAGGGGTTGCTTTTCAACTTAATAACTTCTCCTCCAAAGTTTTTGTCTAAATTATCTACCAAGCTGATTATTAGTTGTGAATCTTTTGGAGTATTTGTTTCTATAAAGTCTAAAATATTTCTTTTAATTCTATCACCAGGTTCTTGTTGATGAGGAGAATCAATTACTATTGGCCATACAACTGAAGAAGAGTTTTCATAAATCAAATTAGTTAGAGCAAAAAACAAAACAACTAGGGCTCGAGCATTACGATTACCAGTAAGATCTATCTTGGAATAAATATCTTTGTATTTTTTTTCATCTAACTGGAGCTCAAGATCTCCCAAGTAATTTTTCATAAGATCAGCATATCTTTTTTTTATTTTGTTAATTACCTCAGCATTTTCCATCATTGAAAGTTGCTTTGATATTGTTTTTTCTTTTAGTTTAATTTTTCCAATTTCTAGTATTAAATGAGCTATTTCTTCATCAATTGCAGTGATAAAATTAGTTCTTCCTTCGTTTTTGATTAAATCCGCTAGTTTTATTGTACCCTTATTTACTTCTAATAGACTATTTAGTTCGTCATATTGCTGATCTCTAGGCTCTAGCCTTAGCTTTATTTCCTTAATTCTTTTATTAACAATATTTAAATTTTCTCTTAGTTCCATTAAAAGATATTGAGACTGTTCTTTATCTTTAGATAGTGAAAATCTTTCGATAAAACTATTTTGATGATTAGCACCACAAATGGGGCATTCAATTACTTCGTCAAGTTCTTCTAGCGCGTAGTCTAAATCTTTGTCAAGTTCTTCTAAACCCACAGACAAAATTCTTATTTGTGCCTCAAGAATATTTTTTTGATTATATAGTCCAACAAGACATTCTTTATCTTTTTCTATGCCTTCCTTTAAGTTATTAATTTCTATTACAAGTCTTTCTATTTCATTTTTATAATCTCCAATATTAATAGAGGGAATAATCTTACCAAATTTTAAAAGCGTTTTTTCTTTTAATGAAACCATCAATTCTAATTCTTTTGTTTTCTCTGACTTTAATATTAATTGTTGAGTTTTTTGAGCACATAAATAATAATAATTGCTAGGTCTAATTCCCGTATGAAAGTCAATTACTTTTTTCCACCATTCATTTTTTTGAAAATACTCTATGCCCCTAAAAGAGTTTAATCTTGTATCCCACCCCCAATCTTGGTCTAAGTAAAATGGCAAAAAAGAAAAAGTCGGTGGAGCAGTTATGGTTTTTCCTGCCTTTGAGGTTAAAGGAAGACAAAAATCAAACATCTTTGCAAAAAATTCATCTAAATCTCCTGTTGTTTGTGTAAAGTATTTTATTAAATTACTCTTTTCATCGAATAAAGCATATTCATTTGGGGTTCTTAAGAAGTAATAACTTTGGTCATCGTATAGAAATCTTACGATATTGATAACATTGGCTTTTTTCCAATCATCATCCATTTTTGGTGTTGCTCCAAAAGTATAATATAAGTTTTTTACAACAGAAGATTTGCCAATATCATTATCTTCCTTGTTTTCACCAGTAATTACTGTAGCCACTGGATGAAATTTAATCTTTTTTGCCTTTTTCTCTTTCAATGAGATCAGGATTAGTTCCTGAAATTTTAATCTTTTTTTCATTTTTAAGTCTCAAGTTTCTGATTAATAACTTATATTTATCTATTGAATTTTTCATAATATTCGTAAATGATAATTGCATCTAAGAACTGAGGATTAAATATCTTTTCCTCTTCTAATGCTACTTTTTCATATTTTTGTCTAACATTAGCAATTAATTGTTTTAAGTCATCTACCTCCAAGTTTAATTTTTCTATTATTTCAATAATCTTTTCTTTTAGGTTGGTTAAGATTTTATTTTCGACCACTTGTCTTTTGATTACATAGTTTCTTAATTCAGTACTAATTTGAAGAGATTTGGTTATAGAAAACTCTTGATTTAGTCTGGGCTCTATCTTTTCAATAAGCTCTTTTTGAGTAAATTCGGGGCTAGTTTCTTCGAAGAATTTAAAGTAATTTTTAACCTCCTCCGAACTTATTGCTTTCTTCTTTTTACAATCCTCAAAATCAATAATCTTTCTAGCATAATTACTCTTTTTCTTTATTTCTCCAAATAGTGTTTGATAAATAGATTCACAAAATCTTTCTAACCCTGTATATTTTTTTTGTAAAAATTCAAACAATCTTCCTTTTGTGTGAGTTGTAGAATCGCTAGGACTTAAATCTGTCTTGTGAAACAGAATTTGATCTACCTCTATACTAGAAGACTCTATATTTAGCTCATTAGATATTTGCTCTTTGATGAGATTTTTCTCTTCAATAGCAAGGTCATTCAGTGAAAAATCAGTTAAATTTGAACTGGTAGTTTTACCTGGCATCTTAAATTTTAAGGGAATCGTAGAGACAAAGGTTAAAGACTTGGCATACTGTTTGAATTTAATCTTATTAAAATATAATTTACCTATTATTGAGCTTTCTTCTTCCTCATTTTCTTGTTTAGTCACTTTTGTAAGAGCAGCGCTTGTCCAATTATTTTTCGAAACTGCTTTAATTTGAAAGAAATGTATCTCTAATGGATTACGTGCAGAGTTCATAATAACAAAGTCGTCATGATAGTCAAAAAATGCAAGATACTCTTCCTCATTTTCTTCTAATTTAAGAATTTTGCATAGAGACCAATCTTTTTGATAATCGAATTTTTGGCTAGTCTGAGATCCACTCACTTCTCTTGGCGGGGAAATTAAAAGATCCTGAATATCTAGGTCAACCATTAAATTTTAAAAGGATTACAGTATTTATACCTTTAGGACACGAGTCTTTCACTCACAATAATTCTCTCCCTCTTAATCAATTCAGCTATGATCTTCATTTGTTTTTCTAAAACATCTACTCTTTCTTGTAGAATTTCATTTTTATTTTCAGATTTTGTAAGTTGTTTTTCGATTTCTGTTTTTGTTACATCCATTAACATGTCATCTTCTGTTATTGTATCACTCATCCCTAAAAGTTCTGAGTAATAATGTATTTTGTCAGATTTTTTCCATCCAAATCTATACTTTAAGGCGGACTCAGACTTATATCTAGGTAGCCAATAACAGCAGGAGCAGTGTCTGAAATCGTACATTGTAAGCTCAGAGTATTTTTGTCCCGCGGGGCTTACGCCTTCACCCAATATTCGTTTTGATAAACTCTGCAAATATCTGTTCATGCATTGTGGATTCTTATAGAAAATAAAGTCATCTGATTGAAGGGATTCATTTTTCACAAAGTCTCTTAGGATATCTGAACAGAGCATTAATTTGATTCTTCTTCCGAAAGTTTTACTTATTTCATCCCTTATTACAAGTTCTTTGCAATTGTTTTGTAGATCTGAAACTTTAATACTGCATAATTCACTTGGAGCTCTAATTCCCGTATCAAATAAGAACATCATTAAAACTTTGTAATAATAAAGAGATTTATCGCATAGCTTTTTTACTTCATTCTCTGTTAAATATACCCATCTGGGTTTTTCCTTGCTCGTGTCCAGATCTTGGGTTAAATCGTAGACTTCAACTCCTCTTTTCCTATTGACTTTTTGATGCCAATGCCAGAAGGCCTTGAGTATTTTAACAAAGTTAGCAGGGTCTCTATAAACTCCTCCGTCAACTCTTTTTATGTCTCCAGTTCTCATACCTGTAAAAAATTCATGAAGATGCCTTTCTTCTAGATTTCGTAAGTCTGTTATTCCATATGTATTTTCTAATTTTTTTGTAATAAAGATTAATCTTTGCTGTAAGTTATATAATCTAGTGTAGCTTCTTCCGCCTTTCCTACTGCTTTTCCCTACATTCAGTCCATATTCCATATCGTTAATATAATTCATAATAATTTTAGAATTTTCAGAAGTTATTCCGGAAATCCGCTCTTTGCTTTTTTCTTTCCAATTAAGGTACATTCTTTTATTTTTCTCTTGTCCAGTTGTCATCGACTGTGTGTGCGATGGGTGCTATATTTAAATCTTGTCGGTCCACCCAACGGTGACACAAAGTGAGGACAAAGTAATTAAATAACGTAAAGAGATTATAAGTATGAAATTTTCATGTAATGGATGCGGTTGGTGCTGTAAGAATTTCGGAGACTTGGGGTGGTTACCTGTGTATAATTGGGAAAAAGAATTCTTAGAAACTAAGGCAAAAGAAAGAGGAATTAGTTTAAAATTTGTTCCAGTAGATCTAATCTTAGACAAGAGAACCAATTCTGCAATTTGTTTTCAATTTGGGATGAAAAACGAACCTTGTCCTTTTTTAACAACAGATAATAAATGTTCTATTTATGAATCAAGACCTCTAGTTTGTCGAGCATATCCCCTAGCACAAGAAGTACTTCTTAGAGACCCGCCAAAATTCGATTTATCTTCATTTGGGCATTGTGAAAATCTAGACGTTAAAGAACTTATGATAAAGCATTTTGGAGTAATAGAAGGAATAGAAAATAAGATGAAAAAGTCGGAAATGGTGAGAAAATATATTGAAGCATTTGGATATGATCCTTTAATCTCAATCGAGAAAGGCGGTATACTAAAGCGGTTAGCAGATATGCAAATGAAAAATCTAATTACAAATAGAATTGTTAAATTAAGGAAGATAGGTAAATATGACTATGATAAATATCAGCCAATAGATATATTAAGTTTTTTTAAAAAGATAAATAGCGATAATGAGAACTTTATAGATAATACTGTAAATCAAATTATATCCGGAAATTTTGTAAGAGAACAAATAGACGGCCTATTGGAGGGGGAAGAGTCCTCCCAATAATTAACCTCAACGGTCATCACGGCGGTTTGGGCGTAACAGGGTTTTGTGATATCAAAGTGATACGCGAATATTACATCACTAAGAAAAAACAAGAACATATTATCGCAGATTTGAACGTTCTATAAATTTAAGTCTTATACGATTTTCAAACATATTCAATATATTCTCCAATATATAATCTATCAACCATATTGACTACACTTATTATAAGATTTTGTCCTTTATCTAAATGAAAATCACACTTAACGAAGTCGGACCAAGAGACTGGAGATTTTCTCACGAAGTAAGTCCGCCAACTCCAGATATTTATCAGACAATAAGAATGCTAGAGAACGCAGGAATAGAAAGAGTCGAAATCGGAGCAAGTGTAAATTATGATAAATATCCGTACATGGAAGACACTTTTGAATTACTATCCGAACTAAGGGGCCCTTCAGATAAACACGCCAGATATTCCGTTTACGTGGGTCCATATAGCAAAAACTATCCGCGAGATAAAATAAAAAAACTTTTAGAAGATGGAAGATTATCTGAAGATCCCGGAATGCCAGACGAACTTTCTTTTTCTATTTCTGCAAGCGAAAAAAGAAATGTGGGGTTGTATGGATTATCTGGGAATGAAGTATTTGATAGAATAAGAAGACACATTGAAAGAGCGAAAGACGACGGAGTGAAACATTTTAGAGGATATGTATCGGCCGCTTTCGGCTACGAAAATCCAAATGATTCTCCGATGGGAAGTGTAATCGGTTGGTCGCAAATGCTTTTTGATTTGGGATGTCAGGAGGTTGCACTTGGTGACTCGCGTGGATATGCTGCGCCTGGAGAATTTATTAGAAAATGGTCAGTCATGAAATCACATTTACCACTCGATAGAATTGCACTACATTTTCACGAAAATAATTATGTAAATTGGGAGACAGATATTTTTACTGTCCTACAAGATGGTGTGCGTGTTTTTGATACTTCAATAATGGATGTCACTAGGCCGGTTATTAAGGGAGAGAGACATACTATCCCATGTCAGGACGATGTCCCACCGAATGCCTCTACGGAATACGCAAACTATTTTATAACGATGCAAGTTAATGATCCAGGATTATCGTTTAAAGAAGAACTCGGAAACGGAGAAGTCACGACTGGATTGGATTATGATAAAGTTTGCGAAGCAGGAAAGTTTATTCGAAATTCAATATCTAGATTAACTAAATAAAATCTATTTAAGTAACTTCTCTGGTCTTTTAACTAAAGTTCTCCAGCCTTTTCTAACTATAACGGTTGTATGTTCCTTCAAATCTTCTTTTTTGTTGGATACGTTTTTGGCCAGAAATGCATCTTTAGTTGCTAAAAATCTTGCCCTTTTCTTCGCATAAAAATCTTCGCTCATAACTATTCTAAGAATTCAATGAATTTAAACCTTCGCAATAACAACAAACAAATTCTAACGATAAAACACCCCATTATATAAAAAACAGATAATTTTCACTTTCACAAAGTTTTTATATCTCTTCTCATTATTTCTTTCATGAAGAGATTATTTAGATTTCCATATCCGAAACTTCTATTGCTCCTTCTATTTTCCGTATTATCATATCACATTTTTAGCAATAGAGTGGTACAAGATTATGTGGCAAACCTCGGAAGTATAGGCTATCTCGAAACATTTATCGCAGGAATGCTTTTCTCATTCGGTTTTTCGACGCCATTTGCAATCGGTTTCTTTCTAATTGCAAAACCAGAAAACATTTTCCTCGCCGCACTAATCGGCGGAGCTGGAGCCCTAATCTCTGATTTACTTATATTCAAACTCATCAGATTTTCATTTATGGATGAATTCAAAAGACTAGAAAAAACAACAGCCATCAAAGAAATTAACCATCTCCTAAATTCACGTTGGATTTACAAAATAAAAATTTATTTATTATATATTTTTGCTGGATTAGTGATTGCATCTCCGTTACCCGACGAATTAGGCGTTAGTATGTTAGCTGGTTTAACAAAAATAAAGACACATATCTTAGTAATTGTTAGCTTTATTATGAATTCACTTGGAATATTTATAATGTTGTTAATCGCAAGATAGCCATAGAAACATTTTTAAGCAAGGCTTAATGTAAAATCCCATGGTAAGAGCAAGTGATTTTGTAGATCCTGAATACGATAGAAGATTGGCAGAATTCAAGGCTGAAAAAGCAAGACGAATGAAAGAAATGCCTGAATCTGAACAACGACCACCACAAAGACGTAGGTAACGTATTGGATTTATTCAAACTAGAAATTTTAATTAATCGTATTAGATTGTAATTCTTTTCTAAGTAAATCTACTCTATCTAATTTTTCCCAAGTAAACTCTGGTCCAATCCTTCCGAAATGACCATAACTCGCCGTTTTCGCATACCTAGGTTTTTTCAAGTCCAAAACTCTTATTATATCTGCAGGTTTTATTGGAAAATTCTCCTTAACCAGCTCACTTATTCTCTGTTCAGATATCTTATTCGTTCCAAAACAATCCACTAATACAGAAACCGGCTTAGCAACTCCAATCGCATAAGCAAGCTGAACCTCACATTTGTCCGCCAACCCTGCAGCCACAACATTTTTTGCAATATACCTAGCTGCGTACGCCGCACTTCTATCAACCTTGGAAGGATCTTTACCAGAAAAAGCTCCGCCGCCGTGTCTCGCATAGCCACCATATGTATCCACTATTATTTTTCTTCCAGTTAGTCCACTATCACCGACCGGTCCGCCTATAACAAACTTTCCAGTTGGATTAACATGCACAATAGTTCTGTCATCCATTAAATTTCCACAAACTGGTCTTATTAATTTTTCAATTAAATCTTTCTTTATTTGCTCCTGCGAAACGTCCGGAGAATGTTGTGTCGAAACTACAATCGTATCAATTCTTTTCGGTTTATCGTCCTCATATTCAATAGTAACCTGAGATTTTGCATCCGGTCGCAAATAAGACAATACCTTATTTTTTCTTAACTTACTTAATTCCTCGACCAACTTATGAGCGAGCGTAATTGGAAGTGGCATAAACTCCGCAGTTTCATTTGTTGCAAAACCAAACATCATTCCCTGATCTCCAGCTCCCTGTTCTTTATTTTCTCCAGAGTTTACTCCCATCGCAATGTCCGGAGATTGCTTTGATATAGAAATAATAATTCCACAATTCTCCCAATCAAATCCACTTTCTGCAGTATAACCTATATCTTTTATTTTGCTTCTCACAACGGATTGAATATCTACATCAGCACTAGACGTAACCTCTCCAGCAACAATAATAAAACCAGTTTTCGTTAAACACTCTATTGCCACCCTACTATTTGGATCTTTCTCTAAAAAAGCGTCTAAGAGAGCATCAGAAACCTGGTCACATAATTTATCTGGATGTCCCTCACCAACAGACTCAGATGTGAACAAATAATTTTTCATAACAATAATTACCAACTTATCTTTATAATATTTATTGAATATAATATTCTTATAGGAATATTTATATATTAAACAAAATAACACTAATTATGATATTTCCAGAATTACAAAGCATTAAAATAAGAAGACAAAGATTAGGACTAAAGCAAAAAGAACTCTCTCAATTAGCTAAAATAAGCCAATCCCTTATCGCAAAAATAGAATCTGGAAATCTAAACCCATCATACGAAATCGTAAAAAGAATATTCCAAATACTTGATTCTTTAGAACACAAGAATGAAAAAAAATGCTCACAAATAATGGCACCAGTTATTACAATTGACAAAAAAGAAAACGTTGGGAAAGCAATAGATCTAATGAAAAAAAATTCAATCTCGCAATTACCCGTCCTAGATAAAAAAGAAATTGTAGGAAGCATTTCTGAGTCCACCATATATAACAAAATTTTAGATGGAACACCTAGAAATATACTAATAAAAGAACAAGTAGAAAAGATAATGGAAGAATCATTTCCAATTATAAAATCGAATTACCCAGTGAGCGCCGCTATTCCACTTTTAAAATCGAGCGAAGCAATTCTTTTAACAGAAAAACACAACATAGTCGGAATAATAACAAAATCTAATTTATTTTAACTATGGCCAAATAAGAACTCTTAAAATCATTGCAACACAGAATGAAATTATAAAAGTCCAAAAACAATTCCACGCAAACGCAGCAAATCTTTCCCTAACAATTATATTTTTATTAGCCAAATAAATTCTCTTAATGATTTTTATAAATCCCATCACGGAAGCTACTAAAATTAATACTCCTATTATGAAAAACATAATAGTAAAAATAGAATTAATATCCCAATAATTTCCATTGTTTATTATGAGCTGTATATTTTTCAAAAATAAATATTTCACGTACCTGACGGAAAGAATGAAAAAAATTGTTGAAAATATAATCAATCTTTGCATCGAACTAAAATAAATTTTAAATCCCATAAAAATACATATCTTACTATTTTAAAAAGATTATTGTAATCAATTAACCATAGCAATTATGAGCTTAATTAAAGAATATATTATGATTATAAGCCCAGAAGTGGTTAACCAGCTGCCGAAATACAACTATTGAATATCAAGTCTAATTAGCCCAATGTCAATAAGCAACAAAAAATCCAATAAACGAAATGAAAAGTCTCATACTTGGCATTACTAGACGTCTTAATACCTGACACATCAATAAGTTTTGATTCTTCTTTTATAAAAGATAATAAGAAAATAAGTTTAAATACATTATCCTAAATTAGTTAATTATTAAAAGGCTGTTTCTTTATTTTATATGAGGTGTTATGGAAATAAAAGTTTTAGGTGCAGCGAAAGGCGTTACTGGTTCTTGCTATAGTCTAGTTTCTGAAGAAAATAACATTTTAGTCGATTGTGGAATGTTTCAGGGCGGAAAAGACATGGAAAAAAGAAACTACGAGGGTTTCGGATTCAGTCCTAGAAAATATAAAGTATTACTTTTAACACACGCACATTTGGATCATTGTGGAAGAATTCCATTATTAGTAAAAAACGGTTTTAGAGGAAAAATTTACTGCACAGACGCCACGAAAGCCCTAGCTTTTGTCATAATGACCGATTCCGCAAAAATTGCAGAAGAAGATACTAAGAATGAAAACAAAAGAAGAGCTAAAGAAAATCTTCCGCCTAGAAAACCAATTTACAGTCTCCGAGACGTAGACGACGCAATGAAACTTTTTGCCACCGTTAAATATGGTGAAAACATACGGGTTGCAAAAAACATTTACGCAAAATATTATGATGCTGGACATATTTTAGGATCTGCATCTGTACAAATTAGTGTAACAGAAAAAGGAAAAGAAAAAGTAATTGTATTCTCTGGAGATTTGGGACAAGAAAATTCTATATTAGTCCGAAACGGAACTCCGATACAAAAAGCAAATTACGTATTTATGGAATCTACATATGGCGACAGATTGCACGACCCAATCGACAAGAGGAAAAGAGAACTAATTAGAATTATTAATGAAACCTATAAACGTGGCGGAAAATTAATGATACCATCTTTCGCAGTTGAAAGAACACAAGAATTACTTTTTTACATCGGACAATTTATGGACGATGGACTCATTCCTAAAATGCCAGTTTTCCTAGATTCTCCAATGGCAATAAAATCCACAGACGTTTTTAGAAAATTCATGAAATATTTTAACGAAGATGTTCAAGAAAGATTCAAAGAAACGAACGATGTTTTTGGATTTCCAGAATTAACACTAACGAGAAGCCGAGATGAATCTAAAGAAATTAATGGAGTAAACGAACCATGTATAATTATTGCAGGAAATGGAATGTGCTCTGCTGGAAGAATCAAACATCACATAGTGAACAACATCGAAGACGATAAAAACACACTTCTATTTGTTGGTTTCCAAGTAGATGGTACACTCGGATATTGGATTAAAAGGGGAGAAAAAAGAATTAGATTATTAGGACGAGATGTAGAAGTTAATTCTAAGATAGAAATCATCGAAGGATTTTCCGCACACGCAGATAAGGTCGGATTATTAAAATGGCTAAAGAATTTTTCTTCAAAACCGAAAGTGTTTATTATCCACGGAGACGAAGACCAAATGGTAGCACTCTCAAAAACACTAACGAAAGAAAAATATGAAAACTATATTCCATCTTTAGACGAAGAAATAAATTTGTAGAAACTAAAATTACTTTACAATATTTTTTACTCTAGAATAATTTTTATTTAAAAAAGTTAAAGCTTTTTCTGCATAGGAATTCCCTAAGATAGTCCCATAATACTTTGTTCCATTTCGATAATACCTCAGTTCATCCATAAACTCTACTTCAGCTTGCGAAAATCCTAATACTTGAAGATAAGAAACTTCTGCCTCGTGAGAATTTCCAGCATTAAATCCCTCTATAAACATTTTCGCCCTAACGAATTCTATCAGAATATCGTAACAATAATTTACAATAAAGTTAGCATTCATTTTATCCGAGGGAATTTTGCTTAAAGTTAAATCAAGAAAAGATTTTTTATCTTCAGCCTCTTTAATAAGAGATGTAGCTCTATTTCTATTAGGACTTTGCCTTTTTACAACTCCACAACTAATAAACTCCTCAAATTTTTTCATTTTATAATTCAACCGCTCCCTTTAACGTAACTCCATTAACGATATTACTCAAAAGAGAAGAATCTATATTTTTAAAAGATTTGTAATAATTTACTATAATTTCTCTTTCTAGAATTTTACTAAATTTACTATCGATTTCTTTTTTTTCTCCGCCAATAACCGCTAAATCAATATCTGAATTAATAGTATCCTCCCCATGCGCATATGAACCGAAAAGAATTACCGTCGCTCCCGGAAAAAGATCGTAAAGTTGCTTAACTAACCCAGATTCATAGATTTGCTTTAGATTATCTACTCTTTTCAAACCTATTACTTGCCTATCGCCCCTATTCAACTCAATAGACCAACGAGAAGATTCTTTGTCTTGCTTTGCAATAACTAATTCTTCCTTTTGAAGAAAGGGTATAGATTTCAAAACTGCTGGTTGTGAAACTTCCAAAATTCTAGCAATGCCATTCATATTGAGCGAACTTCCAGCTTTTACAAAAAGAAGCCTCATTATTCTTTGTTGTAATAAACTTAACTCCAGTTTGTATATACTAACCATAGTTAGAACATATTAACTATAGTTTATAAACATTTCTGAAAAAGCCATTATAATTATATCCTAAGAATTACTCATTAACTAAATAAAACTACTCTACTTTTGCTTCGCCAGCTTCTGCAATTTCGCCTTCAGCTTCTTCATCACTTGCATCTTCCTCTTCCTCAATCATCTCTAAAGAATTCAAAATGCTTAAAATTTTATCTAATTTATTATTAAGTTTATCAAATTGTTCTTGCGAAACGCCAGACTGAACTGGGCTTCTCGTATTACCTTGCTTTTCGAAACAATCACTACAGAAAACTGGTTTATCTCCAGTTGGCTTAAACGGAACTTTACAATCCTTTCCACATTTAGCACAAACAGCATCACACATATCCATACTTCTTCGGTCTCTTCCGCCACCGAATCCGCCTCTGCTTCCGCCGAAACTTCTTCCGCCGCCACTAAATCGACCGCCTCTAGGTCTATCGTTTCGCTCTCTCTGAAAATCTTCGTATCCCATATAGATAGCCAGAAATGGCCCATTATAAAGGTATGTTTTTTGAAAAAAAGAAATTAAATTCTAAACTTAGACGAAGCAGTTATGTTTTAGGAAAGTTTTTAAAGCAACTTGGCTATATACTAATATGATAAAAAAGAGAGTTCAAGCTAAGAAAAAGTTTTGCTTTGGAGCCCTAATCTCATTTGTTTTTAGTATTTTAGCTATTTTAGGACTCATAACTAATTCATATGGACTTATTACATTAATTCTTGCAATAATTTCTATAACTTTTGGAATAATTGCATTAGCCATATTAAATAAAATGAATAGATATGGTGGCGGATGGGCTATCGCTGGAATAATTATTAGCTTAGTTGCGCTTATTTTGAGATACGTATTATTTTCTACTTTTTAGTTATTCTTTCATTCAAATATCTGAAATACTCACTATCAAAAATATTCGCCATCTTCTCGACGATTAATTCTGGAGTTGAATTCGCAAGTCTTCCAATAACTGGATTATGATCCACAATCAAATTAAAATCTTTATCCAATCCCTTCGCCTCAATTCCATCTATTCTCGCATGTTCCGGTAAAACTTCCTTAATCTCATATCCAAGATGAGTTGCGATAATCAAAAAACAA
>CAZNOS010000017.1:0-10806 GCA_964574775.1 Candidatus Woesearchaeota archaeon
CCGCCGCCCAACACTTTCTCTTTTTCGTATAAAACCACCGCTTGTCCGTCGGAAACTCCGCGAATTGCCTCGTCTAAAACTAAATTGAATTTATTATTTTTGTAAAATAATTTTGCGGGCAATAGTTCGCCTACTTGTCTTATTCTGACTAGAACTCTTTTTGTAGATTTCTTATATTCCTTAACATCTTCATCTATTAAATGAAAATCCTGAATTAACATTTCTTTTCTCAAAAGAATTTTATGCCCTTCTGGCGCAACAACTAAAATATTTTTCTTCGCATCTTTCTTAGCAACGTACCATCGACTATAATCCTTCCCCTTTTCGTCTTCATGCGAAATCTCAATACCGAATCGCGAACCAATTCTCTGCCCGATTGTATAATAAAATATTCCGTCGTGTTCACCAATCTGTTTCCCATCTGGATTTAATATCTTCCCCCTCTTCGGCTTTATTTTCTTTTGTAAAAAATCTTTCAAATTTATCTTCCCGATAAAACAAATTCCAACCGTACCTTTTTTATTATAATTTGGAAAATCATTTTTTTCAGCAATTTCTCTAATTTGTTTTTTCGTATAATCACCGATAGGAAATAGACAATGTTTTAATTCTGACTGAGTCAGCGTATAAAGAAAATAAGACTGATCTTTTGTTTCGTCTTTAGCCCTTAATAATTCATATTGATCACCAACTTTTTTAACTCTTATATAATGCCCCGTAGCCACGAACTTTATTCCTCGTCTTTTAGCTTCTTTAATCAATAACGGAAATTTTATCTTTCTATTACAATCAATATCTGGATTTGGCGTAATTCCTTTTTTATATTTTTTAAACATCTCGTCGACAACCCATGATTTATACTCTTTCTCAAAATCTAAAGTAATCAACTGAATTCCGAGTTTCGTCGCAACCTTTTCAGCAAATCTTCTTTCTTCCTTCCACTGACACTCTCCCGTAATCTTATTTTTTGTATCACTCCAATTTTTCATAAAAGCGCCTATAACCTCGTAACCTTGTTTTTGTAAAAGCATCGCCGCTATACTAGAATCAACTCCGCCAGATAATGCTAATAATATTTTTTTCTGCTCCGCAGAGCTGATGCCTTCGTGTGCCTTTACCATGTTTTAACCATTATATAACCAAATCCAGCGAGAACAGACATCCAACCGAGGAATGTAAACAAAGCAAAATGTGTTAGTGTTGCGATTAAAAAAAACAAAAACGCCATAAGCATCAAATAACCGTCTTTCCGCATTAGCATTCTACTCTTTCGGCATATAAAAAGATAACGGTGTAAAATATAAACCTTTAAAAATCGTCTTTTCTACTTCCATTTATTGCCCCTATAGCTCAGCCGGTAGAGCACATGACTGTTAATCATGGGGTCGTTGGTTCGAGTCCAGCTGGGGGCGTTTCTATCACAATTAATTATTTAAATCCGAATCCTTCATAAAATTTATGTCCAATAAAATCATCGTCCCAAAAAATAAAGTTGAAACTCTCGACACTCCTGTGATTTTTTTAGCTGGTCCCATCGCCTGTGCTGGTGGATGGCAAAACAGAGCTATAGAGATTATAAGAAAACAAACTTCCGTGCCATACATTGTTGTTCCAGATTATGGTAGTATTTTAGATCTAGAATACGTCGAAGACTTAGAGAAAACAACAACCTCTTTTGACTATCAACTAGAATTTGAACAATATTATCTTGAGATTGCCGAAAAAAACGGAGCGATTCTTATATGGCACGCAAGACAACTAACTGAAATGTCAATAGATAAACAAACGGGTTTTACAAAACCATATGCAAGAGATACTCGTGGTGAAAGCGGAGGATGGGGATGGGGCTCGTTAAGACACTGTCCAAATCTACACGTTGCCGTAGGAGGAGAAGACGAATACAGTGGAATTAGTGTAGTAAGAAGAAATTTCGCCAAATACGCACCGCAGACTCCATTTAGAAATAACCTAGAACAAACCTGTGAAGATGCACTAAAATTCTTAAATCCCTAATCCAAATTTCTTAAATCTTCTTCTGGATGCCTAAGTGCAAGTTCATCAGCGTTTAATCTTTTAAGGCTCGAATTTTGACGCTCTATATAGGAAAAAACGTTACTATGCTTCGCGCCCTGAATTAAAGAAATTACTCCCTGAATCGCGTGTGGCATATGATCCGCATCAGAAATTATTCCAACTACATTATTATGTATAACGACTGCCGCACCAGTAAGTGTCTCTATTGTTCTTTTCGCTTTGCCATCCACACCAATTATTCTTGAACGAATTTCAGCCAAATTTTTTCTATGCGTGTGTTCTTTAATATTAATATACTCGATATTAACATCTTCGTTCACCAAGCCCATAGTGTCTTCTACGTCAAACCCAAAATCAATCGCCTGAATTATTTTCTCAGCCGTAAACTCATTAAACTCCGTTCCATCCAAAATCACAGACCCTCTTTTTTGTTCTATCTTTACATCAACCTTCTTTTGTATAACTGGTATCGCCTTCTTAATTTTGGCAGGGCTTGTTATAATTAACTTTCTCATACTATTGAAATCCATCTACTGTTTATATATCTTAGGGAAAATCAAATCCCATCAATCGTATTAGAATAATCGACTCCGTTTCTCTCAAAAATCTCATTCGCTTTCGTCATCGACTTCCCGCCCAAAAACACAGCAACAACTCGCTTGTTCATCTTTGCCAACTCTTTTTTAAAATCTACTACGACCTGCGCGGTTTCTTCAACTTCGGACATACTCTGCGGAGTTAAAACAACTAGCAAAGAATCAAAATCCTTCCCCTTAATTTCATCAAAATGTTTTTTATAATCAGAAGCCAACGCAGTTCCCAAAATATCTAATGGTTTTTCCATAACCTCAACGCCTTTTTTATACAAATAATCCGATAACAAAACACCAGGACCACCCGCATTAGTCAAGATAAAAACTCTCTTTATCGTATCTAAATTTTTTCTGACTATCGGGTCTGACACTGGCATGCGCTTATCATAAACTATTTTTTTCCCACTAGCTAAAACAAGGGCATCAAATAAACTTTCACACAAAATCACTCCGCACTGCCTTAAAGCTCCAGCATAAACCGCATAATCCGACGCCAAACTAGCCGTATGACTTATTGCAGCCTTCTCGCCAACAACAGAACTCCCTCCCTTCACCGCATAAATTTTCTTGCCTTTCGCAATCGCAACCTCGCAAGCTTTCATAAATTTTTTACCATCATTTAACTTTTCAATATACAAAACAATAGATTTAGTTTTTTTATCTTCGCTAAAATATTCAACAAAATCACCAAATTCTAAATTCTCCATATTGCCCAAACTAACAAACTTAGAAAAACCAATCGTACCTTTTAAAAAATCAGAAATATAACTCCACAACGCACCAGACTGACTAATGAATGCGACATCTCCATCTCCGGGAGTACTAGCTGAAAAAGTCAAATCCAATCTACTAGACGGATTACAAACACCAAAACAATTTGAACCCAGAAATCTAATTTTATATTTATTCGCAATTTTAGAAATTTCTTCGACGCCCTTTTTATTTTGCACCTCAGAAAATCCCGCACTAATCAAAATAACATTTTTTACTTTTTTCTTTCCACATTCTTTTAATGCACTCGCAACAAAATCTGCCGGAATTGCAATAACCACCAAATCGATTTTTCCGTCAAAATCTAAAATTGACTCATAACATTTTTTACCCAGAAGTTCATCATGACCAGGATTAATCGGCACGACATCAATCCGACTATCAATTACTTTTTTTAACAGAATACCACCAACCTTTTTAATATTTTCAGACGCACCAATAATCGCTATTCTTTTTGGTTCAAAAAAACTTTTCAAGTCACCTTTTACCATATTTTAATAAAATAAAGAAACTATTTAAATCCTACTCACATAATATTATTATGCAATCCTTCACCGAAAAACAAGCCGAAGATTTTATGGAAAAAAATAACTTCTCCGTTGCAAAAAGAAGTTTCGCAAAAACCAAATCTCAACTTTCAAAAATAAAAATTCCATTTCCCTGGGTTATGAAAATATCATCTAGCAAAATAATGCACAAGGCAAAAATCGGCGGAGTTATCTTAAATATAGAGTCGATAGAACAAGCAGAACAATCCTATTCGCAACTGTCTAAAATGCAATTTTTTGAAGAAGTCATTGTGCAAGAAATGATTAGGGGTAAAGAAATAGTTATTGGAATTAAGAAAACTCCAGAATTCGGGCATATCATTATGTTCGGAAAGGGCGGATCTAGCGTAGAAAAAGACAAAGACGTTTCATTCAGAATCTTTCCAGCACAAGAAAAAGACATAAAAGAAATGATTAAAGAAACCAAAATCTCGCAAGAGTTAGATAGTCAGGAATTAGAACAAATAAAATATATTTTTGAAAAAATCCAAACCCTTATAAGAAAAAATCCAAAACTTTCAGAACTAGACATAAATCCCCTATTTGTCAACGATAAAAACGCAATAATTGCTGATACGAGAATAGTTTTTACATAAAATTACTCAAAAATTACATCACAAAACATATAAATACTTATTCTATCTTAAAAATCCATTAAACAAATTATAAACAAAAAAAGATGGAAGAAAAAGAGAAACAAATATTAGAATACATCAAAAAAGTTGCACCCGGAACAGCAATTAGAACGGTAATTAACGACCTTATTCGTTCAGAACTAGGCGCCTTAATCGTATTTGAGACCCCAGAAATAGAAAAAGTTATAGAGGGCGGATTTAGAGTAAATTGTAGATTCACGCCACAAAGACTTTTCGAATTATGTAAAATGGATGGCGCAATAGTCGTTTCCTCAGATATGAGGAGAATTCTTCATGCCAATGTTTTACTAACTCCAGACCCATCCCTATCAACCAACGAAACCGGAACAAGACATAAGGCGGCCGAAAGAACTGCAAAACAAATGAATACGTTCGTAATTGCAATATCCGAAAGAAGAAAGAAAACAACACTATATTTGAATAATCTTAAGCACTCGCTACGACCAGTAGAAGAAGTGTTTAGAGAAATAGGAAACACGCTTCAAATCCTAGAAAAACAAAGAGAAATATTTGATGATCTAATGGGCAAAATAAATATTCTTGAAGTTTCCAATATGGTTTCTGTAAGCGACGTATGTAAAATTATACAAAGAGCAGAAATAATCATAAGAAACTCAGAAACACTAAGAAAAGATTTCATAGAGGCTGGAAAAGAAGGTAATCTTATGAATATTAGATTTAGAGAACTAACGAAGGGTATAGAAAAAAAAGAAGAAGAAATAATAAGAGATTATGCAAAACTATCGTTAAAGAAAACGAAAACGCTTTTAGAAAACTTAAGTTTCGAAGGGTTATTAGAATTAGAATCAATTGCAAGATTAGTCTTTGAAAAAGAACTCGAAGAAAGCGTTTCTCCTAGAGGATTTAGATTTATGTCAGAACTAAATCTTACAGAAAAAGAATCTTCTATGATAGTAAATTCATATAACAACCTATCAGAAATCCTGAACGATGAAACAAATAAAATGGAAGAACTCCTAAAAAATAACGCCGCTAATGTAAAAGAAAGCATTGAAAGACTCAGAGAGAAAATAGTTGAAGGGCGGGTCTTACTATAATATGCTTTCCAAACAAGAACTAGAGGAAATCAGAAATACTCTTGAGCGTTCGCAAAATCCACTCTTTCTTTTTGACAACGACGGTGATGGCTTATGCTCCTTTCTAATACTAAAAAAATCTTTAGATAGAGGTAAGGGATTTTTCATAAAATCATTCCCAGAATTAGACCCATCATACCTCAGAAAAGCCGAAGAATTTAATTCAGATCTTGTAGTTGTTTTAGATTACGGAATGATAAGTAAAGAGTTTATAGAAGCGGCACAGGAAAAGAACTTAGAGGTCATAGCAATAGATCATCACGATGTTCCAAAACTAAAAGAAATAAATTTTTTCACATCACGCCCAACCAACGAACCAACAT
Source organism: Candidatus Woesearchaeota archaeon (assembly GCA_964574775.1). GTDB lineage: Archaea > Nanobdellota > Nanobdellia > Pacearchaeales > GW2011-AR1 > CABMGO01. Next base: position 6,023 of record CAZNOS010000017.1, read on the forward strand.
CATATATCTGTCAAAAAGTTTTTAATCAAAAACAAACAGAATGGATTGCACTTATCGGATGCATCAGCGACGTATTTATACCAGAATTCCATGACGCCATAATAGAAAAATTTCCGGAACTTACAAACGGCAAAAAAGACCCGCTTGACATATTATTTACAACGGACCTTGGAAAAATTGCAATGATAATGAATTTTGGACTTAAGGATACCACGACCAACGTAATGAAAATGATAAGATTTACAGAATCCTGTAATTCACCTCAAGACTTCCTTTCCGAAACAAAAGACAATAGATATTGGCACGACAAATACACTAAGGCGATGGCTTTCATAAGAAAAATGGCAGAAAAAGCAAAGATACATGATAATAAAATAATCCTAGAATACAGTGGAGAAACAAGTATGTCTTCCGAAATATCTAACTTTGTTCTTCAGCAAAACAGGAACAAGTTAATTGCAGTAATCTACAAAAAAGCAGGAACATGCAATGTTTCTCTGCGTGGTAAAAAGGCCAAAACCATCCTAGAAAAAATAATTAAAGAACTTCCAAACATAACTGGCGGTGGTCATGCCGAAGCCTGCGGAGCACGAGTACCAACCGAAGACTTAGAAAAATTTAAGGAAATGATATTTAAGCAGTCTGCGGTATGAATGCCTCTCCATCACTCAAAAAACGATATGATGCCCCATCTACTGGCTTTAAACAATAACCCTCGTTTTCTGGCAGACCTCTTTCTACATTAAGAGCAGAAACCGCTCTTCTTACCAAATCTTTATGTTTCGCTCCTGGATTTATTTCTAGGGCGCATCTTGCCAAACTACCCGGCAACGTTCTCAATGTTAGAAGAGTTGTTTCTCCCCTAGACCAGAATTTTCTTTCAACCACATAAATTTTGAAAGCCGGATCATGAGAATACTCTCCCCTAAGATTCAGTGAAGGACCTAGTTTTTCTATCCCTTGCATAAGATGAAGAGGATATAATATAGCCACACCTGCACGATCATCAAACTCACAACTACAACCCATAATTCTTTTCTCAAGTTCTTCTGATGTAAATCTCATAAATAAAGAATTATTAGACAGTTAATAAATTTATTGACCAGTGATTTAGAATCTATATAAACCCAAAACTTAAAAACCCGTTTTTCTTCAGACTTTCATGATAGACCAATTATCTACACTAGCTATTCCAAAATACTAAACCAGTTAGAACTCTATCTACTTCTAATGACATCTAAAACAAAACCTATTGACAAACCAAAAATCGCAGAAAAAGCCTTACTCGTAGATAGCGAAGAACCAACCGGCAAATCAATCAAGGGCTACGATTTTAATGAAAAATTCGACGTAGGAAAGTTTTTAGAAAGCTACGCAACAACTGGGGCGCAAGCTTCCAATCTCGCAAAAGCAATTGAAATAATTAAAAAAATGAGAAAAGAAAAAGCATTCATTTATCTTGGCTACACTTCCAATATGGTTACGACTGGTATTAGAGAAATTATAAAATACCTCGCTCAGCACAAACTAATTGATTATCTTGTAACAACTGCCGGCGGAATCGAAGAAGATTTCATAAAATGCATTGGAGACTTCAAACTTGGAGAATTCAACTTAGATGGCTCAATCCTAAGAGATAGGGGTATCAACAGAGCAGGAAACATTTTAATTCCAAACTCCAGATACGTCAAATTCGAAGAATTTGTTTTGAAAACACTAGAGACTTATAAACAAGAAATAAAAGTTCCTTCCGATGTAATTAAATTTTTAGGAAAAGAAATAAAAAACGAAAATTCAATTTATTATTGGGCACAAAAAAATAACATTCCAGTTTATTGTCCGGCAATTATGGACGGCTCACTTGGAGACATGATTTATTTTTACAAAAACTATAAAGACCAAAACTTTAAGCTAGACATCGTCGCAGACACGGAAACTTTCAATAATTCTTCAATCGGAAAAGAAAAAACCGGAATGATAATCCTCGGTGGTGGAGTAGTAAAACACGCTATCTGTAACTGCAACCTATACAGAAACGGCGCAGACTTCGCAGTTTATATTAACACAGCTCAAGAATTTGACGGAAGCGACTCAGGCGCACGTCCAGACGAAGCAGTTTCTTGGGGAAAAATCGCACAAAAAGCAGAAACCGTAAAAGTTCATTGCGACGCCACTATTGCTTTTCCATTAATAGTTAAAGGCGCGTTTATAGACTAACTACCTACTCAAAACTTCCAATATTCTCAATTTTCTCTGAGCATCTTGAATGACAACTCTACGATTTCCCTCAAGTCTTTCGAAAAGTTCTCTAGCAAATTGAATTTTTTCTTCGTTCATCATGATTTTAATTTAAACCCCCTTTTCTCTAAAAAATCAATAATAGCCTTATCTACAAAATTTCTTTTCGACGGAAACTCCGTTTTATTTCTCATATTTCCCACAATATATCTATCGACCTCTGAAATAAGCCATCTACTCACCTTAACTGTAGTCTCACTATTAGTTACCATTCGTATACGATTAGTAACTGACTATTTAAATGTTTTGGAAATTAAAAACAAGAAAAATAATACTAAAAGAAAAGTAAACTTACCACTCAATCTCATTCACATCTTTTCTCGTATATTGAAATTCATTTTCTAAAGCGTAAAATTCCATACTCGTTTCAAGTTGATCGTCAAAATATCTCAACTGATAATCCTTCTCAGTCTTCTCGCTATAAACCTCAATAATCATTTCCTTCGTAGTTTTATGATCCATAAACAAATAATGCGCATCTACAATCAGCCCCTTACCATCTATAAGAATCTTATCACCCTTCTTTAATTCCGATATCGGTTTCGACTGCCTCTTTATTTTTATCATATCAATCTATAGAATTTTTTGTTTAAAAAGGTTTAGTACGACTTTCCAGCGTAAACAAAATAGTCCGCCTTTTCACCACAAGCTATACACTTTTCTGTTTTAACTTTTTTATTATCAATCCACAAAGCCTTTGCGCCTCTCGTTTCTGCCTTTAGAATTTCTTCGCACGACTCTTTTTTACAAAGAGGGACAAGTCCTACCTTTTTATCTTCAATAACTTTCTTTAATTCATCTAAAGAATTTGCGTCTGCCAACTTAGATAAAAATATTTTCTTCGATCTTTCAAACATTTTCGCTTGCATATCTTCTAAGTCCTTAGAAACCACTTTCTTCAAATCAGCAATTTTAACAGACCTTTTTTCAAAATTATCTCTTCTAACTAAAATAACCTCTCCCTTATCCAAATCACGAGGACCCAACTCAATTCTTAGCGGAACACCCTTTAATTCCCATTCATTGAATTTAAATCCGACACTAACGTTTTCTCGTTTATCAACAAAAGCGTCAAAACTTTTCAAATCTTTAGCAATTTTTTCACAAGCATCCAGAACTTTTTCTTTCGTATTTTCAAATAAAATAGGAACGATAACAACGGAATTTAAAGCCATCTTCGGAGGGATAATCAAGCCTTTCTCGTCCGAATGAATAGCAAACATTATTCCTAACATTCTTGTAGTGATAGCATAAGTATTTTGCCAACCATATTGTTCTTTTCCGTTTTCATCTAAAAATTTAATATCGTAAGCTTTTGCGAAATTTTGTCCGTCATGATGAAAAGGAACTCCCTCCAAAACTTTTCCATTTTGCATAACGTAATGTATTTTTTCAGAAAAAACAGCCCCCGCAAACTTTTCTCTATCTGTTTTTCTTCCATAAACTCCGTACAAAGCCATAAAATTTTGTGTTACGTCATCGTATGCTTTCATTACCTGTTTTCCTTCAGCTAAAGATTCCTTTTCTGTTGCACAAACTGTGTGTAATTCATTCCATAAAAATTCTCTAGTTCTAAAAAACGGAACCGGATGTTTAAATTCCCATCTGACGACGTTGTTCCACTGGTTCATTCTCAATGGTAAATCTCTCCAGCTTCTAATCCATTTAGAGTAAGAAGGATACATGATTGTTTCAGATGTAGGTCTTACCGCAAGTCTTTCGCTGAGCTTAGAATCACCAGCCTGAGTTACCCAAGCAACTTCTGGGGAAAATCCTTCGACGTGTTCTTTCTCTTTATTAAAATATTTTTCTGGTATAAATAATGGAAAATAAGAATTTCTAACACCGATTTTTTTAAATCGTTCGTCGATAAGTTGTTGAATTTTTTGCCAGATTTCGTATGAGTTTGGTTTGAAAACGATGCACCCAGAAATATCTGTATAATCTGCCAAGTCTGCCTTAATCATTAACTCCGCAAACCAATCCGAAAAATCATCCTTATCCGCAGTAACTCCTAATTGATTCTTTTCTTCTTTCTGACCTGTGGAACCGACACTCGCCTGTGCTTTTTTCTCGACCATAATTTACCTAAATTTCTCTTATTTAAAAACCCTTTTATCTATACGAGAATGACAGAAAAAATATATAAACATTGCCCAATAAAACATATTTATGAAAAACATTTCTCCGAATCTAGCCGAAATATGTGGGATTCATGCAGGGGATGGCTATTTACGAACAAGAGAAAGAAATAAAGGGGAAATAGATATCAGCGGCAATATTGAAGAACAAGAATACTACGATTATCACGTCATACCCCTATTTAACAAAGTCTTCAATCAAAAAATTAGGGGTAAATTATTCTCAAGAGGAACTTATGGATTTGTCTGTTATACAAAAGAAGTCCGAAATATTTTACTTTCCCTAGGATTCCCATCCGGACAAAAATCAAAAATTGTAGAAGTCCCAAAAAGAATCATAAATAG
>CAZNOS010000017.1:10906-13564 GCA_964574775.1 Candidatus Woesearchaeota archaeon
TAATAGGAAGCAAAAACCCAGTCAAATTCACAAGATACCTAATTTGGAAAAAAATAGGCTTATGTCCAACAAACACAACACTACAGCAGAGAAAGGAAATACTAGAAAGCATTTCCCAATACGAACCTAAGAGGAATTGAACCCCTATCTGCTGGGCCGAAACCAACTGTTCTATCCGTTAAACTATAGGTCCTATAAAAACACAATAAAATTTACTTTAAAACTCTTTAGTTTTACATTCTTCTAACCTGATTTGGTTGAATATTCTTTTGTTGCATCGGCACTGGTTGCGGCGGTCTATATCCACCAACAGGATATGTCGTAGGCGCATTTCCAGGCGATACTGGAGGTCGTTGTTGATATACCTGATTATTTACATTACCCTTATTCCTTTTATTTCCTCTAACCAAATAAACTATCAAAATAATAATTAAAATCAATATTATCAAAGCAATAACCACCAACCACCAAACATTCTTATTATCAAAAATGGAATTCACAGAACCCAAATCAGTAGCATCATCTCCACTAGTTCCCAAGTCAGATCCCGATGGCGATCCAGAAGTTCCCTGTTGACCATTATTATTACCATTACCCACATCACTAACCGTTAAAAATTTTATACTCATATTAGCTTTTCCATTAGAGATTCCAGCCAAGCTAACTTTAATATCATTCACACCATCTCCGCTTAAATCGAAACTCGCGCTCGCATTTGCAAACAAATTATAATTTGAAACACTTGTATATTCAATTTTAAACACTACCTTAGAAGAGTCTACGCCCAAAATACCGAGCCAATAGTTTCTTCCCTGGAATGTAAAATCTACCCTATCGTGTGAACTTAGAAGTTTGTAAACACCAGAAGCAAGATCAGAGCTACTGAAATAAACAGAACTCCAATTTATATTTCCAGAACTACAACTTGAAGAATAAACACAGCTCGAAACGTTAGAATTCCAAACATAACATGGCTTACACGCAAAACAAGATCCCGTACTACAATATCTATTTTGAACCATATTACCGTTAGTTAAATTAGCTACATTTAAACAACCCGGAGAAGAGGTACATTGCTTCATTTTGCAAGCATTCGCCGTAGTATTCCATTCAAAATCACTATCGCAAGCAAAACATTTTTTATTATCGGCACAATAATCCGTACCTATCGACGCATTAACTATAGAACTATTTGACATACATCCTGGACTCGCAGAGCAAATTCCAGTTATACATTTACCCAATGTAGCATTATAATAATAATTAGAATTACATTTATAACAACCGAATCCTACGCCATAAAAAGAACAGCTTTTATTAACCAAAATCGTAGCATTTGAAACAGAAACATTAGAACAAAAATAATCTTCGCCATAACATATCCCAGAAACATTTGCAATTATCATATTATATCCCTGTATAAAATAATTATATGCGTTAGTACAAATTTCGTCTAAACAACTATAGCCAGAAGCACATTCAAAATCGTTCAAGCACACGCCACTAGTTTTTTGTTGTACCAAACTTCCATTTAAATCACAATAATATGTATACTGATTAACTGTCTTCGTATCTCCAAAGGGCATGCAACTCGTACCACTCTCACAGCCATCATAACAAATAGCCAAAGAAAAATTAACTAAGAACAAAAAACAAATTAATATTAGTATTTTTTTCATTTTTCACCTAAGGCGCTGCAAGACACGCATTATACGCAGCAGAATTAAAACTAAATCCAGTACTAAACCAACAATAAACCTTTTTTAACCAACCGCTAGCATTTCTAACCTCTTGAGCAATATTTAAACATTTTAAATCAGAACCACACAAATTACTTGCACATTGCGCATTAAACGAACAAGTTTGATTATCCGCCAATAGCCTTACAAAAATATTACTAGATGGATCACAATACACTTTAATTATATCGCCACTAGCATTTAGATTCGCTCTCACTATTCTATTTGGATCGCTAACTATACATTTACCATCCAAGATACAATTACTTGCACACGGTATAGAAGAAGAACAAATAAATCCGTTCCAAACATAACCAGAAGCGCAAGAATTATTAAAAACACAAGATGTACCATTGGAGAAATATCTCTGTCCTTCATTGCAAACAAAACAACTTCCGGAAATACAATCCGCATTACTATCCACTCCTGCATTAGATAAAGTTGCACTAGAGCAAATTCCATTAATCTCTGAACAATTAACTCTTCCATACATACAAGAAAGATTATTCGAGACATTTATTTTATAATCTGGAGAACAATTCCACTGACAAGCACCAGCAACGCCTCTAATATAATTCCATGTCATATTAATCGAGGAAATATTCGTACTATTTACGCCAAAACTAACATTTGGAGAATTTTCTACTGGTTTAACACCGCTACAAATATCGGAAACACAAGACCCATTATTAGGATGATATCCAACACTGCAAGCATAACAAGATTTACTAGAACAACAAGTTGAATTCGTGTTTATTATAGAATTAGGGATATTAGCACCAGAACAAACACCCGTACAATTATTAGTACATCCATCTATAGTACACTCCTTTTGAACAGAATCCCAAGAATGACCAGCGTTACAAGCAATACAAATCTGATAATTATTTACACAATTTCCTAATTCCATATGCGAACC
>CAZNOS010000017.1:13664-14986 GCA_964574775.1 Candidatus Woesearchaeota archaeon
TATACTCCCACCAAAATTCATAACCATAATTACCGCTAGCTATATCACTGAATAAATTAATTTGTGCAGGAACTCCGAGATTAATAGAAATTGGAAATGATGTTAATGATGGGGTTTTCAACCTAGTATTATCTTTAAATCTAAACGAACCTTCACATATCCTAGAACAATCAGCGAAAACATAAGCAGCAACTCCCTCATTTATCCAACCCTCGCTAAGATTAAGATTAATTTTATCAAGTCCTGAAACAGTATAAATATGATCCTTAGATCCAGAGTGATAAAGCCTATATAATGGAACTGTATCTTGAACTTGTGTAGCATAAACATATGCTTCTATTCCTTCATAACTATACCCAGAAGCATCAAGATTAGTAGTAGCGGTTGTATAAAAATGATCTCCCTGAGAAGAACTATACCATCTATATAACGGAACTGTGTTTTGAACTTGTGTAGCATAAACATATGCTTCTATTCCTTCATAACTATATCCTAAGCTTGCAATATTTGTACTTGCCTTTGTATAAAAATGATCACCTTGAGAAGAACTATACCATCTGTGCAATGCAGTTAATTCAACACTTGTAGACACAGACGGCGCATCAGGAATTGATGGGTTAGATGGAGTTGTACAACCAGCAGTACAGCTAGCATCATCTTTATAACAATAAGTTAAACCCTCCGTCCTTCCATCACAAGCTATGCACTTACCGCATTCACCACTACAAACACACACGTTAGTATCTAAAGTTTTACCACCAACAGTATATTGATCGCAGTGAGAAATGCCTGATACAAAAGTTCCGCTAGTACAAGTAGAAGCAACTACGTTCCCAGTGATTGTATTCCCACTTATTTCATTCCATACATCAGAAAACCAACTCGCCGACGAAAAACTTAAAGATAAAACTAATAATCCTAAAATCAAAAACACACCCGTCCTTTTATTCATAATAAAACACTGTTAACCTTCATTTATAAATATTTCTTTACTGATTTATGTTTTACAATTTTAGCAATTGCACGATTTTTATTTTTTCTAACAGAATAAACCCACCAAACAACCAAAACAAAAATTAAAATAATGGCAGCAATCCAAGCCCAATCGCTAGAACCGAAAACAGAAGAATTATCCAAGCCCACATCCGACTGCAACATTCCTATCTCAGAATATTCGCTATCGCCACTTGCAAAAGTTATAGACTTACTTCCATCGACACTATAAGCATTTACGCTCATTACAAAAACAGAAAAAATCATTCCGAGAATCAATAAACAACCAAGCAATTTTTTCATTCCATACACCTCACATTTAAATTAAC
>CAZNOS010000018.1:0-14682 GCA_964574775.1 Candidatus Woesearchaeota archaeon
TATCATATCAATATCAGTAAAGGTGCATATTTAAAGATTTTTATATTGAGAAAAGTGTTTTTCTTTGGGTTTATAGAAGCCTTTCTTTCCCAAAGAGGTGGAATCAACAGCAGTACAATTTATCTGGACTTACTTTTCCGGTTTTTCCAAATGGACTTCCAGTTTCTCTTATGTTTTTTACCATTTCTTTATTTGTTTTAAGCTCTTTTTCTTGTAAAACTAGAACTTCACGCGCATTTTTCATTGCATCACAAATCTTTAAATTAAGAGGACATTTTTCTTCGCAAGCCTTACATAAAGTACACTGGAACACAAGTTCGTTAAGTTTCTTTTCGTTTAACATAATAGAATGCCCACGAGGAGAAACTTCTTCAAGTTTTAATATTTTAAAAACCGGACACAAAGATTTACACATTCCGCATTTTATACAAGGATGTAAAAGTTCACCAATCTCTTCAATTAAATTTTCCAGTTCTACATTTTTCTTTCTTGGTTTTTTGTTCTTTTTACTAACGTCAAAATCCTCCTCTCTCTTTTTCATATTCTATATTCCTCTAAATTTATTTGTTTTAATCTTTCTTTAAACTTTTCTAAATCAGATTTGTCAACTTGTCCGCCAACAGCACTTTTATGTCCGCCAGCAAATCCATCCTTGAGCCCATCTAGACAACTTCTGATAAGTTTAACTAAATCATATTCCCTGGATTGATTTCTTCCGGAAATACTGATTATATTGTCTTGTTTTGGGGTGCAGAATACATAAATTTTATTTGGTTCATCTCCAGATAATCCAGTGGTCAAAGAAGATTTAAGCATTTTAAATTTAGATTCCAGATAAAAGTAAATAATATTCCCAAAATCTTTTCTTTCTTTCTTGAATTGTTTAGTTAGACGTTCAAATTCTGTCTCAACAGGTTCATAAAATTTTTTTAATTTTTCAACATCTAAAATATTTTTTAATTCTGCAATTTTATAAAAAGATTCTATACTAGCAGAGAAAAATATGATTACATCGTTTAATATAAAACTGATTTTATTCATTTTATCAAAGCTGGAGACACTTTCACTATAATAATTTTCTAAAAAATCTTTATTTATCTCGTGTAATTGTCCCATGTCAGACAAAGTTCCAGCAACCCCAAGCCACTGTAGTTCTTGATTCTCTGGTTCTGTTAGTTCATAGCACGTTCTACTAGAGGGTATGTAACCTTCATCTGTAGTTCTTAATTCTAAAACAAATTCTGGGATTGGACTTTTTTCTTCCGCTTGATGATGGTCCGTATAAAGAATTTCCTTGTCTTTTAGTCTAGACAAATCTTCCCAAACCATACCAGGAGCCAAATCACTCAATAGAATTTTATTAAATCCAGATGTGTTACTATCTGAAATTTTCGTTACTCCATAATCAATTATCGCCACTTTCACTTTTGCGCCCTTCTCTTTGCAGAAGTTGTAGAGTAAACTTCCAGCAGCAAAACCATCCAAATCTTTATGCGTAAAAATCATCACGTTATCTTTATTATTTATTTTTTCTAAAAATTCACGAGCTTGTTGTTGAGAGATTTTCATTTAATCACCTCGATTTCATTGGGAGACATTTTCTTTCTCAGCCTTAAATAAAAGCTTGGCTCTTCTAATATTTTCATATATTTTTTGGGGTTTGTATTAAATACTTTTTTGAAATGTTCGAAACTTCCAAAACAACTTGCCAGATGTTTTCTCTTTTTTCTTTTAGTTCTCTTTCTATTTGGAATTCTTGGTAAAATCAAGCCAGTTTCAAAAGATTTTGAAGAACCAGAAACAACTAAAAGAATATTATTACATCTATTCTTTTCAGCCCACTTGCTTACATATTGCACTAACTCCAATTCATTTTTATTAAGTAACTCTTTTTTATGAATCAGTCTAGTCGTTATTTCTCTTAAATTACTAACAAGTGCTCCGCCTTCTAATAACAAATAACTTTCTGCACTTTTTCTACTTGGCGTGAAGTCTACGTAGGACTCTTCAAAATCTAAAATTGTTGTTTTAATTGCATAACTTCCGCTAACTTTTATACCCCAATTTAATTCCATAACAAAACCTATTTTTTCTAATCGGTCTACAATTTTTGATAAACTTCTTATTTTATTATGCATCTCTTTGTATGGGTCTTTTCCTGGAGTTATTCCATTTTTTATAACGCTTTTAAGATGATTCTTCGGAATAGCTCTATAAATTGGAATATTAATATACTTTTTCCAAAATTCATACAATTGTTTCTCTTTCATATCACTTTCCCACCATTAAATTTATTCATTGGATCTAATCTTGATTTTATATTTACTAATAATTTTCTATCATTTACGTCGACAAATTCTCTTTTTAATAAACCAATTCCATGTTCACCAGAAATTTGGCCAGATAATCTTTTGGTTAAATGCATTATTTCTGGAATGTATTTTTCTTGTTCTTTATTAAAACACGGATGTAAAATCCCAACAGATAAATGTCCGAAAACGGGGATATCGAAAGATTCCATATATGTAAATAATTTCACAAATCTATCTAATAAAATTTTCGGGTCTTCAATTCTATTATATCCCTTCTCGGCCAACATTGGATAAACTCTATCTCTCGTATCCATAATTTTTATGTATTCATTTCCTTTAAGTTGACCGTCGTTAGATTCAAATTCAACAATAATATGATATTTGAACGGCAAATCAACCATCTCCGAAACTCGTTTATCTAAAAATTCAATCATAGAAACATTCGGATTTCTCTTTAACTCTCGTACCATATTAACAATATCGTCTATATAATCAGCAGCAAATAAACTCGCAGTTGCCTCTGGTCTCTTGTTTGCCAATCTCAAACTCGCTCTACAAATCACGCCAGTAATTCCTTCCATCCCAGAATAATCGCTCAATTCCGTTTTGGATTTTTTTTCAATCTCCCCAGAAGAATTAATAACTTCTAACCAATTAACCCAATCATATGTTCTACCATACTTTATTGCCCTAGAACCGACGGCATTTGTAGCAATCATCCCACCAATTGTGCACACGCCATGCGAAGACGGATTAACAGGAAACTCTAATCCGTATTTTGCCAAATATTCATTCAAGTCATCTAAAATAATTCCGGCTTCTACCTCAACAGTTTTTCTGTCAACATCTAAATTCTCAATCTTATCCAATAAGGATAAATCAACAACAACTTCATTTTGTGGAACCGAACCTCCAGCCAATCCAGTTCCGCCGCCACGAATACAAATCTTTGGATTTGTTCGCACCGCTAGTTTAAGGGCTTGCATATTTTCCGGCTGTATAATGTTTGTTGCATTTCCCTTTATTTGCGACGCATCGATTTCATAAACAATTTTTTCTGTCATTTGATCTCCATATAAGCAAATATAGGATAATGATCAGAAGCCATATCTGCTAATTTATTTTTTACTATTCCTGACTTCAAAACTCTTATAGTTTTAGAGCAGAAAATATAATCTATCCTTATCCCTATTTTGTTTTTAGTTAAGTTATACCTTTTAGTTGGAAGTGTGCTAGAAAATTTTTCATTGCAAGCATAATAGCTATCTGTCAATCCCTTAAAAATAACTTTTTTCAGCATTGCACACTGCAAAACATCTCTTGCATTTGCTTCTGCCTTTTCTTTACCGCCCTGAAAAGCCGTAAATTCCTCAACTAAATTTTCAAATTTATATCTATCCCTCGGAGACAAGCCATTAAAGTCTCCAAGTAAAACATAAGGTTCTTCCATCTTATCAACGATATTTCCAACCCATTCTGCCTTTTCTTTATCTTTAACCATTGGATGTGGATGAATTACATCAATATTTATTTTTTTGCCCTCAACATCAAACCAAGTCTTCATATGAGTCATATCTTTAACAGACAAATTATTAACGTTAATCGGAAATTTGGATAAAATAACTTCTCCCTTTCTAGAAGTTTCATCCGGTTTTGAATAATAAACATATGGAAAATTAAATTCATTCTGATAATCAACTGTTTTTATTCTGGCACCCTTAATTTTACAAAGAGGATTAAAATCTCCCTCGCCAATAAAAAGTATATCTGGATTCATAACTCTAATAATATTTCTAGCTGCCTCAAGTCTTCTAGGTTCAAACGTAAATGAACCATCTGGTTTTTTATTGTGAAATCCTCTTAAAACATTATACCAACCAATTTTTATTTTCATTTTTTCTTACCTTCCATTTTGGTTCTAACATACTTTATATTTTTTTTATTCTCCATAATAAGACCTCATAATTTTTCTTCGCGTTTCTTCTTCACTTTCAGACTGAAGACTTATGGATAATTCTATCGCATTATTCTCAAGTGCCTGTTGGTTTCCACGAGACATTGATTCTACAGTTGCTGTAAATTCTCGCATAAGATATTCTTTTCTAAATCGCCTTAATCTCTCAATCCCAACAAGACTCAAAATTTCTCCAGCTCGTTCTATCCCTAAAACTTCAGTCTCAATTCTTACATATTTTTCGCAATAATTCATAAGCTGTTGATATAGTGCTTCACCAAAACGCTGATCGAATTCAGCCCCGATACCGCCCATAATCTTTTCGTTTCTAGTTACGCAGTTTAGATTCATTTTATCATCTCCAAATTTCCATTTAATATTACGGGATTAAATCCAGTTAATTCATCCTTTAGCAAATTTTCAGGAATAGGATTTAGTAAAAATATTTTCTTTTCCATTTCCCACGCTCTAAAAACTTCTAAAAACGTAGCTCCACCAATATAATTTTTTTGTCCATTTTTTTCAAAGTTCAAAACCAAAATAGCGTCATTCGGCTCGATGTTCTCCTTGTCTTTTCTTAACATAGCACCTTTCCATCTAATATGTTCTTCTGGGCTCAATAGTTTCATCTCTTCTTCTTTCATGGGTTCGTTGTAACTATTCGGCATTACTAATATATGTCCCCGTTTTTCTAAAATGTCTTTTATTGACGGAATTTTGTCATAAAAATGTTTGCTACAAGCTATAAATATTTTCACTGTAACCTCCCCAAAACCCACGTCGAAAATTCAACCACAGAATCATCCGCAGTCTTCAAATTTGCCGTACACAACCCACACGGAGTTATAGTATATTTTGCGTCCACCGGTTTTTCACTCATTCTTTTCTTTGCAATATCCTTGGCTAGATTTGGATAATTAGCCCTAAGTCCCGCCCCTGCCCCACAGCAAAGTGCGTTGTTTCTATTATGAGTCATTTCTTTCAACTCTCCGCCAAGCAAACTAATTATTTCTCTTGGTTCGTCATAAATTCCAGAATATCTGCCGAGATGGCACGGATCGTGATAAGTTACAATCTCTTTCCCAGAATACTGTTTTATTTTTCTCTTCTTTAATTCACGTAAAATAGTTGTTGTGACGTATTCAACTTCAATGTCCCACTCACGAACAAGCTTAGGATATTCGTTTGCAAACATATTATAGCAGCCTGGGCACGGAGTAACGATTTTTTTGATATTATATTTCTTAAAAACATCATAATTTTTTTTCGCAAGATTTTTCGCGTCTTTTTTATACCCGGCGTTCATAACCGGCGAACCGCAACAAAGTTCATTGTTAGGAAGCATAACGAAATCTATTCCCAACAAATTGAAAATTTTCTTATAATTCTCTTGCTCTGTCGTCATCACGTTCTTTAGCATGCATCCAGGATAATAAAGCGTACTCGCATTCAGTCCCTTGAGTAATTCAAATATTTTAGCCATTTTGACAATCCTATCAAAAATTACATGTTTTAGGGGTTTAAAGAAATTATGGTTTAGTAGGGTTTTTCGTTTTCACTAAAAACCTTCAAAGAATCAATCTTTTCAGGTGATACATTCTCTTTTTCAAAACTAGTCATAAGAACAACAATGCCCATTATGAACACAACACTAGCAAGAATCCAAAAGAATCCGGGAAGACTAACATTTCCAATTGCTGCGCCAGTTATACCATAAGTTGCGATTCCAGACACGGCGCCCAAAAAAATTAGCGCCACCCCAAGCAATTTTCCTACATTCATATAATTCAATCTACTAGATAATATTTAAAGTTATTGATTATGCCAGAATTAAATTTGACTATGAGAAAATATATAAACCTTTTTTGTAATTAATTACCATGAATAGAAAAAGATGGTTTGGAATTGGACTAATTGCAACGGGAGTGGGACTTCTATTTTCTCAACCTAATTTTACAGGACTAGTTATTTCTTCTGAGACTATAAGCCCATTTGACTGGATAACCCCACTAGGAATCGTCTTTACGGGCGTGGGAGTGGCGTTAGTTAGCACTAGAGATAGACTAGAACGCTTACTTGGAGAAGATGCAGAACCTATGAAAGACGAAATACAAAGTCTTGTAGTTGGAAAAAGAGGAGAATCATCGACTAATAGGAAGGGAGTTTATGAGGAATTATATGACGTCGTTAGTGGAAACTACGTGGGAGGAAGACCACACACTGTGCAGTTTACACACAAGCTTAACTTACCATCCGGAACGGCCATAATGACTCGAGATGCAGACGCATTAAATCAAGCAATGAATTACAGTAGATCGGGAATATACAGGCACGTATACGATAAATCCGGTGAGAGTTACATGGGCATAGCTAAACATATTGCTACCGGTAGTGATCTTAAATGGGTTTATAGATTAAAGAAACCAGTAAGAGTTAGAAAACAAGATGGCTAAAAAGAGCGTTCAAAAAATACCTAAATCGGTTATTCTAGTTTGTCCACACTGCGGCAAGGGAACGACGGCAAAAGTTTCAATAGATTTTTCTCCGCAAAAATATGAATGTCCAAAGTGCAAGCAGGAAGTCAGAACTCCACTAACTAGCTGTTGTGTTATATGCGCTTTTTCAAAATCAAAGACTAAATGTCCGAGAGAATTATATATGAAAGCGAGAGTTAAGGGATGGGAAATACGATAATTATCCCTTCAATTTATCCAGTGCCTTCTTAATCTGAAATTCTCCGTTCTCTCCCCAGTTGCAATATTTATTAAAATCTTCCGGCTTAACAAATTTTCTTTTTGGTATTTCTCCATAGGCTGGATCAATAGTTTGGTTTTTAATTTTCTTAACTCTTGCAATAAACATCGTAGAATATTTAACGTCATTCGTTCCTCTTTTAATTGAGGAATAATAACCAACTCTCTTTATATCTTTTAGATCTAAATCAACCTCTTCATCAGCTTCTCTAATTAAAGTATCTTCAAACGTCTTATCAAATTTTTCTTTTTTGCCACCAACATCTCCCCAATACTTATCCTTCTTCCATTTAGCAATGCAAATTTCGTTTTTATCATTAAAAATAAATGCATGAACACCCTGGACTTCAGATAATTTTTCAAAATTCGTATCATCAAACCATTCACAATCATAAAAATTATCTTTCCATTTTATGACGAATTTATAGTTAGATTTCATCCCTTCAAATATCCGCCCTTCTGCAAATTCCAAAGTTTTTTGTATTCGCCAGGCTGACTGATAAGCTGTGCGTGTTTTCCCATTTGAACTATTTGCCCCTCTTTTAAAACCACAATCGTATCAGCATGCATTATTGTAGATAAACGATGTGCAATAATTATAGACGTTCTACCTTCCATAAGTTTTTTCAAATCTTGCTGAATTTCATATTCAGTCTCAGAATCAAGAGCAGATGTCGCTTCATCTAATACTAAAATTTTCTTATCAGCAAGTATCGCCCGGGCGATGGAAACTCTTTGCTTTTCTCCGCCAGATAGTTTTACTCCTCTTTCGCCAACAACCGTCTTTTCTTTATTTGGGAATCTTTCTATTATTTTATCTAACTGTGCAAACTTTATAGCTTTCATAACTTCTTGTCTCGTGGCAGAAGGATTCGAAAACGCAATATTATTGTAAACACTATCGTCGAATAGAGCACACTCTTGCGGAACAATAGCCATTTCGTTTCTAAGGCTTTCATGCTTAACTTGTCGTATATCTTTTCCGTCAATTTTTATACTTCCACTATCAACATCATACAATCTATATAAAAGTTTAACGAGTGTTGTCTTTCCACTACCACTATGACCAACAAAAGCAATTTTTTTAGACGCTGGTATCTTTAGGTTAAAATTATCGAATATTTTTCTCCCGCTATAATTAAATGTAATATTATCAAATTCCACAGAACCAGAATTTATTTTCAAGTCTTTTGCGTCGGATAAATCTTTAATATTACTTTCAACTTTTCCATACTCAAATAAATCTTGGAAATCAGTCATAGAACGTGAAACATTTCTTATTCCGTGTACAAATCCGAAAAGCGGACCCACTATAGAAATAAATGTAGAATAAATAAATGTTAATGTTCCGAGGGTAAGTTGTCCAGCTAAAAATTTAGTAAATGAGAAATAAAGCAGCAAAATTATTCCAACACCCAAAATCAAACTCTGTCCAGAACTAACAAATCTCCAAAGATTCCACGCTGTTAGTGTTTTATCTCTCGTATCAGAACTTAAAGCCCTGTATTTAGAACTAATTAGCTTTTCTTTTCCAAAATATTTAATCGAATCAATATTTGTAAAAATATCAGCAATTGTTCCTTTTTCTATATCTTCGGCTTTATTGGAAACTAAATTAGCTGCATCTAATTTTTTCTGAGTCATGAAGCTAAATGCAATAAAAACAGCTAAGCATAAAAATGTAATTATTGCAGAAGTAAAATCTAAATACAGCAACGACAGAGTTAAAACAATTGCCTGAAGTACCAATGGTGCAAATTCGAATATGATTGCGTCGGTTAATCTTTCCATAGACCCCGCGCCTCTCGTTAGTCTAGAAATTAAGCTACCAGTTTTATGTGATGTGTAAAATTTATGATCCAAACCGATAATGTGTGAAAAATATTTCTGTTTCAAATCAAAAATTAATCCACTTTCTAATTTGTTTATATAATGTAATTTAAGCCAGTTTACAACCACACTTGAAAGCGTAAGTAAAACCATTGCAATAGACAACGCAATCAAAATCTGCACGAAGGCGCTTCCCAAAATACTACCAGACAAATATTCTCCAGCCTTATCAATCGCAATCTTGAAAACAAATTTATCTGCAATTTGTTTAGACTCATGTATCAACACTAATAACAATAGAAAAATAACCAGCCATTTATATTTTTTCAAAAAGCTCAAATATTCTTTGAAATTCGCTCTAAAATTATACTCCTTTTTTTCTTCCATAATTTATTCAATGATTTATCGTTTTTAATCTTATCTTTTCAAATCAAAAAAATCCGGCCCTTGACAATATATACCAACCAAGTAAGACAAGAATTATTCCAGCCACGAGTTTCATCCACTTTTTATTTTTTTCAGTCCATTCGTGTAAGAATTGCGTGGATTCTCCTCTGTAAACCAAATATGTAATTAAAACTAAAGGCAAAACGAAAATTAAATTATAAAGAAGCAAATAGAATAAAGAAAATGAATTGTTTTGTGCCATCGACGTTAAAATAGCTAAATATATTCCGCCAGTGCAAGGTAATTCAAATAACGAAACTAATATTCCAGCTAAAACTATCGCTGGTAAAGTTCCATTTGTCATAACTCTTTCAATAATTGGTTTAACACTAGTCGGGATTTTTAATACAGAACTTTTTCCTCTTCTTGTTTGAAAATAATCGAAGAACTCCAATAAGGCCATTATTAAAATAAAAATTCCTAATACGCCGTAAATAATTTTAGAAAAAACCGACAATGACTGAATTGCCTTAAATATTCCAAGTCCAGCTAAAAAGTATGTTAAGAAAACAAAAAAACTATATATTAATCCATATCTCAAAGCTCTTTTGGCCGAACCAATTTTAAGCATAGAAATCATTAAGAAAATTAAAACACCGAATGCGCATGGATTTATCGAGTCGATTAAAGCTGCAAAAATTACGCCGATTAATGTTAAATTCGTTTCGCTAGAACTACCACCGACAACCACGCCAGGAAAATCACACGTTTTCGCATAATTTTCTATTTTTTCTATAATAGGTGCATCACCGACGAGATATGTATATTTTCCAGAACAATTAATCATAGCAAAAGGAACTCCTTTTTCAGAAGCCTTTACGTTTAGAAAGCCCTGCATTTCCGCAAATCTATTTTGTCCTTGAACATCATAATAAACTTCGTATTTAATCAAACTAACATCGGATAGGTTAGCGACTCTGTCCATCACTCCAGACTCGGCCACTTTTGCGCAATGAGTACACCCAATTCCGTAAAAATATTCAACTTGCGCTTGTGAAGATACGAAAGAAACTAAAAATAAAGCTAAAAGCCCTACGAAAAATACAAATTTAACACGCTTTTTCATCTAATTAATATAAAAAGAACGTTTATAAAAGTTATGACGAAACTAGTTTAATCACTCCATACAAATACTTATAATCTATAGAATTTTTCACGACTTATGGCCACATATTCTCACTCTAAAATCTCAACCTATGAAAACTGTCCATTTCAGTATAAATTACACTATATAGATAAAGTAAAACCCGATGCACCAAATACGATCGAAGCGTTTATGGGAAGCATGATTCACGAAGCTTTAGAAAAACTATACAAAGACAGAGGCGAAGGCAAGCATAATACCATTATAGATATTAAAATATTTTTCAAAGAGAATTGGGAGAAAAACTACACTCCGGACATTTTAATTGTAAAATACGGGATGACAGAGCAAAACTATAAGCAAATGGGCTGGAACTTTCTTAAAGATTATTATGACTCCATCTTTCTTCATGACCAACTGGAAATAATTGGACTTGAAACCGAGGAAATCATGGATTTACCGGACGGAAGTCAATGGCACGTTAGAATAGACAAATTAGGAAAAGATAAGGACGGAAATTATTACGTCTGTGACTACAAAACTAACTCCAGAATGAAAGAACAGGCAGATGCAGATGAAGACCGTCAGCTTGCCATGTACTCAATTTGGGTAAAAAAGAAATTTCCGGAAGTAAAATCCGTAAAACTAATCTGGCACATGTTGGCATTTAACGAAACAGTCATATCTGAAAGAAGCGCAAAGCAAGAAGAAAAACTTCAAAACGAGATTATTGAAAAGATCAGCAAGATTGAGCAAGCCGAAAAAGAATGTAATTTTCCTAAAAATCCAAGCAAGCTTTGCGATTACTGCTTATACAGGAAGACGTGTTGGAAAGAAACTTAAGTCCAAATAGCCCAATAATAACCTTTAAAAGCGGGCTTCTTGTAGGTTTTGTATGGCTAAAAAAGGCTTAGTTGACCTAGAAATAGACTATTTAGTAAAGTCAATATTAGATTCTGGACACGTAACTAGCAATTTCACAGGCTTAGATATTCAAGATTTTGCCGACAACTCAGCTAGAAAAACACTAGAGGAGTTCAGATTCGGACTAAATTCGTTCAATAGAGAGTCCAGAAGAATGCAATATCCACTACCCGTTGTAAAAGATTGTAATCCCCGTTCTTTTTCTGCCCCAGAAGATAGAGATCATATTTATAGCATTGTACTAACTACCCTATTAAAGACAGAACTTACTGCCTATAAGCCATTCGAGTGGCATCAAAATCTGAAGGATAGAAAAACCGCAAGAGAAATAGCCGCTCCAAAGCCCGTTAGTCCGGAAACTATGGCGAGAGAATTTAGAAGAGTATTGCTAATGCCAAATCCGGAGGGGTTACAGGACGATCTAGTGGAAAAAATTAATTTTGCCAGAGAATTAATCGGAGAAAGTCACAAACAAGGATATCAATTCGGCTTGCTTGGAGCTTTCAGAAAATCAGAGCATTCCGGGGAAGTCGTATCACAAGCCCCAATATTATTTTTACCAGGAGTTAACTATTCAAAGCCATGCGACGGAGTAGATTCTCCATTCAGATTTTTAGATTCCCTCGGCGCATTCTGTAATCTTTACGCTTTCGAGAAAAAGAATAATTACTTCAACTAGCTTTGGAGTCAAGACAATATTTAAAAAGGAGAACATATTTAATATTTTATGGAATGGTTATTATTGACAATTGCTATTTTGATATTAGCTGGCTTCATTGTTTCTTTAGTTTATGGTATAAGATTCTTAATAAAATATAATCAAACTAGAAAAGGTTGGTATTTATTTTGGGGAATTGTCCTAACTTTTGTTATCCCAGCGCTTATTTTATTTTTCGTCTTTAAGGTTTACACGGATATTTCGATGGTCTATGGTCCAAATCCTATGGTTGATTATGGTCCAGACCCAATGATTGCATATGGTCCTAGGCCATCTTAAAGATGCTTAGTATAAAATATTTTTTGGAAAAATTAAGAGCAGATTTCTTTTTTAACGAGTTCAATCATAGATTGAAAAAAGGCAAACCTCTTCCTCCTCATTATGTTTTATGGGATTGTTCTAGAAAATGTAATCTGAATTGTGCGCATTGCGGAGCTGTTAAGGAAAGATATGATAAAGAACTAACTACAGAGCAAATAAAAAAAGTTATTGATGAAATGGCTAAAATGAAAGTTCGGTTTTTTGCAGCGACCGGAGGAGAACCATTATTGAGGGCAGATATTTTAGAGGTCATGAAATATGCTCATGAAAAAGGAATTAGAGTTGGTTTGGCAACAAATGGTTTTTTTATCAACGAGGAAAAAGCAAAAAAGATAAGAGAGGCAGGAATTGTTTCTATACAAGTAAGCCTTGATGGGCCCGAAAAAATACATAATAAAATAAGGGGCAATCCGCTCAGCTTTCAAAACGCAGTAAGAGGAATTAGATTATTACAACAAGAAAAAATAAAGATGGTTTCGGTTGCAACGACCGTTACTCCTATGAATTTTGAATATTTACGAGAGTTGAAGAAAATATTATTGGATTTAGGGGTTGTTTCGTGGAGAATTTGCGTAATAATGCCCATCGGGAGAGCGGAAAGAAAAAAGTTATTGTTGGGCCCCAAGAAATTAAGAGAATTGTTTGAATTTGTTGCATCGAATAAAGATAAAATAGAAATCCAAATTGGAGAGAATTTGCCTTTTTTGGCAGAGTATGAAACTAAAATAAGAAACGCTCCTCTTGTTTGCCCCGTAGGATTCGGTGCTTGTTGTATTGGAGTAGACGGAAATGTGCGAGGCTGTCCCGAAATGCCGGATGTTGAGAAATTTAGAGAGGGCTCTGTTTTAGAAAAGTCTTTTACAGAGATTTGGGAGAAAGGATTCCAGAGATATAGAAATAGAGAGGCGATAAAGACAGATAAAAAATGTATGAAGTGTAAAAATAAGTATGATTGTTTTGGTGGTTGTTGGGTAATGCGGGAAGGGGATATTCAGTGTATATATGACTTAATGTAAACATTTAAAATCAAGATTTTTGTTAACTATTCATGGCAGTTCGACAACCAATCGTTACGGTTTGCGGTCATGTAGACCATGGAAAAACTTCAATGTTAGATAAACTTAGAGGGACTTCTATTCAGGAAGGCGAGGCTGGTGGAATTACTCAGAAGATTTCTTTTACAATGATGCCAAAAGAGACTATACTTGAGAGAGGTGGAGTCGTCTTAGAGAAATTTAAAATTCCTTTAGAGATTCCTGGATTTTTATTTATTGATACTCCCGGACACGCTGCCTTTACGAATTTAAGAAAACGTGGTGGTTCTCTGGCTGATTTAGCAGTTTTAGTTATTGATGTTAATGAAGGAATTAAGCCACAGACTGCCGAGGTTTTGCAAATTCTTAGGATGAATAAAACTCCGTTTATTATTGCGCTGAATAAGATGGATAATATTTCTGGTTGGAAAATGGCCGAGTCTAAACTTTTTTTGGATTCTGAGAATAAACAGGCCTTGAATGTTGCGGAGAATTTTCAGGAAAAACTTTTTACCCTAATGGGTTCGCTAAGTCATCATGGAATTGACGCTGAACTTTATAATAAAATTTCTGATTTTACGAAACATGTTGCTATTGTTCCGTGTTCGGCTAGAAGCGGAGAGGGAATTTCTGAAATTTTAGCGATGTTAGCTGCTTTAAGTCAGAAGTTTTTGAAAGAAAAGATTTCGGTTCAGTCTGAGGCTCGAGGTGTTGTTTTGGAAGTTAAGAAAGATAAGAGTTCTAATTATTTGGAGGCGATTTTGTATGATGGTGAACTTTCTAATACTGATGAGATCGCGATTCCGGGTTTTGAAAACGTGGTTGTTACGAAGATTAGAAATATTCAGGAAGCTTTGCCTTTGAATAAAGGTTTTAAGACTGTTGATAAGGTTACGGCTGCGGCGGGAATTAGAATGCAAGTCGTAATGAAAGACGATATTCTGCCCGGGATGCCATTTAGAATTGTGAAGGGCGCGGAAGATATTGAAAAAGTTAAGTTAGAGTTCAAGAAAGAACTTTCTGAAGGAATTAGAACTGACGAAAAGGGAATTGTTGTGAAGGCTGAGTCTTTAGGTAGTCTTGAGGCGTTACTTGTTTTACTTAGGCAGAAACAAATTGGAGTTGTAAAGGCTACGATTGGAAATATTACTAAGAAAGATTTGTATATTGCTGGTTCATTGCCTGAGGGCGATAGGGTTATTCTTGGATTTAATTCGATAGTAGCGGAGGACGTCTCAGATACTGAAATAAAAGATGTTAAAATTTTCTCTAATGCAGTTGTGTATAAACTGATTGAGGATTTTG
>CAZNOS010000019.1:0-14558 GCA_964574775.1 Candidatus Woesearchaeota archaeon
AATATATTTTGTCATACGGGAACTATCATCACAAATTTTATTTAAAAAAATTATTACTATCCAAAATATATTTCACACCCCAAAGGTTATTAAATGCTACAAAGCTTTGCTATTCTATACCCAAAAAGTATCTTTTATCTCTTTAATCGTTTTCGTCTTAGAAATTTTATCTCTCAATTTTTTCGCATCATGCATTCCCTTCGTAAAACACATTGCCTGATATTTTATTTGTCTAAAATGAATTTTATATTTAACGGCCAATTTCAAATAATCTTTGAAATCTATTTTTTTATCAATCCCTCTCAGCGCATAAAACACCGACGGATTTCCAATCGCTTCCCTTCCGATCATAACAAAATCAAATATTTTTAAAAGCTCTTTCGCATTTTTCAAATTAACATTCCCAGAATAAATTATTGGCAAATTAATTTCTTTTTTTATTTTCAAAGCAAATTCCATATCCGGCTCTCCAGAATATCCTTGTTTCTGAGTTCTTGGATGAATGCAAACAGCGTCGACATATTTGCTCGCCATCTTTATTATTTCAAGTGCCTTTTCTGATTTTCTGATTTTAATTGTAATTGGTTTTTTCGTGCTTTCCCTCATTGTTTTTAAAATTTCTTCGATTTTTACAATATCTTTATGTAAAAAAGATCCGAAACCCATTTTTTCAGCTAACGTAGAAGGACAGCCAAGATTAAAATCAAACATAACAACTTTCTTCTCATATTTCTTAACAAATTCCCTTACCCCATTTGTAGTAGTGCAAAATATCTGTAAGTCTGGTTTATCGTTTAGAAAAATCTTTTGTTTGCTTAGCGGATTTATCATGCCCGTATAAGTCAAACCACATCCAGCTTTTTTACACAACAATCTAAAAGCTATATCGTTCGGCTCTAGCATCGGTGCAAGAAAAAATCTATTTTTGGGTTTAAAATTACCTATTTTATATTTTGATTCCATATTTTTGTGCCAAAGCTAATAATTCCTCTTCTTTAATAGATCCATTTATCATACTTTCATTTAATTTACCATCGCTGTCACAGTATAATTTTGCTTCATTAAATTTTTCTTCGAAATCTTTTTTAAAATTCGGAAGAGTTTCACATTTTACTGGAACGCTTTCGACTTGTTTGACTGCAAAACTCAAAACAGGATTCTTACACGCACTAGAATATTTAGATTCTATCTTTAATATACTATCCTCAATATCTTTAAGTCTTGCACAATCTTTTTGTTCAACTAATAGTTGTGAGTTATTTTGAATCTTAGCGCTTTCTTCAGTGGCAACTTGAATTACGCCATATGCCTGATAAGCCGTTACCCCAGCCACAATTAAAATTATCAGAAGAAAAACGCCAACAACAGCCAATACATTTAGAAAAACAGAACCAGATTTATTCATTATGCCTCCAAATCATACTCATAAACTTTATCATACGGAATATATAACTCGCAAGTTTCTTTAGTTGATAATCCTTCCATAATTTTTCTAAACAACCTAATAGAGTTGCCATGTGCCGAAATCGCAACGTTCATTTTTTCTTTTCTGACTAATTTTTTTAAATCAGCGACGAATATTTTAACTCTTTTTTCTACATCTGCAAAAGATTCTCCCTTTGGCGGAGCCACGTTCCAACTTCTATGCCATAAGTCATATTTTTCAAATCCAAATTTTTTTACAATTTCTAAATGCGTTTTCCCGTTTAAATCTCCATAGTTTCTTTCTTTAATATTATCATCTTGCAAAATGATTTTACATTCGGGATGCAGTTTTAATACTTCCTTTAGTGTATCTTTCGATCTAGACAGAGATGTGTGAATCGCTATACCGAATCTCTTGCTTCTTAATCTTTCTGAAACAATTTTCGCGTCATCTATTCCAGTCGGTGCTAATTTAGAATCCATAAAGCCCGTAAATTTACTATCTCTATTAAACTCCGTTTGGCCGTGCCTAAAAATATAAATCTTACACCTCATCTTATTACTAGTAAAATACACTATAAAAACATTTTTATATAACGAGTTCCACATATATTTATGATATGGTGGATGGTCGTTGGGGTGCTGGTATTAATATTCCTAGTTACTTCATTCATTAAGCTAGAACACGATTTTAAGGCAATCAAGGCAATCATTCTCGTGCTTTTAATAATAGTTATAGCTGGATCTGTTTACGGCTGGATAAAGTCAGATAATTCAGACACAAGCTCTACTGGGGGAATTGTGGGATCGGTTTATTCGTATTTTATTTGGCTAGGAGACGCTGGCATGCAGGTATGGGACGTTACAAGGTCTGGTATTAGCACTGTTGGAAATGTAATCATGTCGAACAACACCAAATCATCTAGTTCAAAAAACGACGGCAGAAGATAATCACTTAGCTATTTTAACGCCAACGTCAAGCCTTCCAATTTCACATTCTTCTTGAATAACACCATCACTTCTAAACTTCTTGCATATTGACACAAAAATTCCATATTCTTGAATGTTTGTTTGACGAGAATTATAGACTTCATAATATGTACAATTTGCAGCCGGACATTTTATATCCTGCATAGATTTTGGATAAGCCTTTCTAACTTTTATCGATGCAACTGGCCAGAAATCTCCGTAAGAACTAGAGCTTCCAGCAAAAACCATAAGTTTGTCTTGATCTACACAAAACGATCTAGACGGCTCGCAATTAAGCTCGGGCATATTCGCAATTGTTTGAATAGAAGATATAGCAGCTTCTTTTTGCAATAGATTGTAAGTCTGAGTCATTCTACCAGACTGTATAGAGATAAAAAATAAACCAGCGACGGAAAAGAATATAAAAACAAACAATATCATGAAGGTCATTTGCTGTATCCTCATATCCGCTTTCTTATCAAAACAAAATAATTCTACCATTCTAATGCACATCCACCATCCAATTTTCTTTTTTTGTCTAAATTAAGCGAGGCATAATATATTTCTTCTAGATTGGCAGAAGTCGCATTTTGTAAAAGTGCAGTAAACGCAATTAAGTCTGGTTTCATTAAACTATCACATCCTCTTGCGGACATAAAATCAATTTTTTGAGAAAATACATCGGCGATTCTGGAGGCCCTATATAATAATCTTTTAACGTTACATTCGTAAGTATCTTTGTCTGTAAAAATAGCACCAAACATTAATCCGCCGGAATATGGAATTTGAGTTCCGTCTGCGTCTGTAACGATGCCAAAATCATATTCAGATTCGCACTGTGCCTGATTACATCTCGCTGTTACGATAATGTCGCATCCATCACTATCAAAACAAACATCTTCCGCATCTTCTTTGCAAGTGTTATTTCCATTAGTTAATCTGACACCAATATTTGTAGCACGAATACCAGCCATTTTTTCGGCAATCTCTTCTGGTGGAAACACAAAGCAGAAATTCCTGGGAGTAATAAAAAGCAAATCAGCCACCTTAAATCCAGTTGCAAATTTTTCAGAGAAAACATAAAACGTTTTTCCAGAAGTCGAATCAGAGAATAAATATTTATTATTAATTGTATATCTAAACGGATCAACTGTCCAATCTTCACCGGTAGAAGATTTTGTTTGAACGGAAACTACATTGTCACCAAATCCACCAAAATCATTACACGAAACAGATATTATTGTTTCTTTTTTGAAAATTATTTTTGACGTCGCTATTTCTGCAAATCCAGCCTGCAATGGGTCCGTAATAATTTCCAAAGATTTTGCCAGTTCGGCCTCATTTTGTTTTGTTAATGTACTTCCAGTTTTTACCGCTCCATAAATAGCTAATAGAAGTATTATGGTTCCAGCAAATATAGCAAATAGTAATACAAAATTAAATTCACCTTTTTTATTGAGTATCATTTTATAACAACGGCTCTATCATAATAACCTTTAACTATTCTTATTGTTCCGCCCTCTGTAACATCGACGCAAAATGGATTTTTTAATAAAGTAGTTCTATTAATATCTAAGTGTTTTATTGTTTTATGCGGCATGTCGCATGTATTTTCCGAAGGCACTAAGAAGGTATTTGCATCGTTAAATGAATAAATTTCAATCTGTTCATATAACGTATTTGAACCAGTAATTCTTTCCGATAAATTCCCAAAACATATATGAGTCACGCCAGGAAGATTGACTTCAAACTCGAAATCAGATGATGAAGATTGATATGCCTCGTCAACTTTTTGCTGGAGATTTTCGTAGAAAAGCCCCACTCTAGAGCATTTTCCCATATCTAAAAAATAATTTATTCCATAAATAGCAGTAAAAATAAAAATTACTATCAGGATTAATGCAAACATCCAATTAAAAGACATTCCGATAGCGCCATCGGCTTTTTTATTTATTTTCATCACCATCTTATATAATAACTTCAATTAAATAGTCAATATAAATGTTTTGATGGAGAGATTATTGAGACTTAGCCACGCAATTTTCACCTACCACTTGGCAAACAAGAGCCTTCTCGCAATTTTCCTTATTAAGTTTCGGACACTTTAATTTTGCCGCATCCTGTCCGAATCCAGCAATCTGATTCATTAAACCAGTAGCCGCTGCCCAGTCTATTGCCTGATTAGAAGAATCTGTTAACGCATCAAAACGCTCACTTAACCCATTAATCTTTGCTTTTATGGCAGCATTAGTTCCAATATAAGTTGCTGTTTCTGTTTGTTTTGTAGCTGCTTGTGTCCCAGAAGGGGAAGGATCCACGCTTTCATAATTATAAGTTGAGGACATGCCTTTGCTTGTAGAATAAACTTTTACAGTATCTTTTCCTATTCCAAAAATATAGCCCTCGTCAAATACTATTTGAGATTTTTCACCAGACTTAGTCCCATATATTGATTCCGATACTCCTTTAAATAAACCTGGAGTTCCTGCGGAAAAATAACTGCCCTTACCAGCTTCATGCTCTATAACCACATCCGTATCCACTATCTTTTGCGTTATTCTTCCACCAGCACTTACATCCGATTGGAAATAAACTCCATTGGCGAAATCATCTAGGGTTAACCCAAGTTCATTGTTTTCACTTGGTTTGGCGTAAACCTTTGCTCCAGACAATAATCCGTCTCGGACGCTTATAACATTATCCTGATAAATTGTTCCTAATTCCAATACTGCTCCTCTATTATTTGAGTAATCTTGTACATACTCTAAAGATCTAGTTGTTAACACATCATAATTTGTGAATTCGCTATTAAATAACTTATTTCCACTGCCATCAAAAACATTTGCATTACTTCTCTCAGTAAACTCACAAATACCCGTTTCGTAATCTAGGTTTACAGCGCCAGAGTTTAATCCCATAAGTTTTCTTGTGCCAGCTGCACCCGCAGCGTTTGTATAAACATCTACTATGTTTTCACCTATTGGTGCGATAGATAGTCCACCATTTCCGAGAGTTATTACATCAAAATTTGTGTCTGTCGCTATGAGTTGATCAGAATCCAAAGAATCAAATCCTAAATTAGAATTTTTATTTACAATTCGTGTATTTGGAGCATTTATATGTATACCAACTTGCCCCTTGCTTGCATCAAAACTATCTACGTCTATTATAGGATCAGATGTTCCTTCTTCAACTTTAAAATTTATTTGACCCTCGGCATAACTCGGAGTAAGTTTCCCACCAGATAATTTTATCCCATTTTGAGATAAAACTTCTCCACTATCCGTTAGTTTTATGCATCCATCAGTTTTTCCTGTTTTCCCACACGCAAGCGCAACTGCTTCAGTATCTATCTGTGTAACTCCATCGTTTGCAGTTTTTACACCCAAAAGTCCTGTTTTGTCATCAAAAGAAGCAACTTGAACAGTTCCCCATTCACCGCCATTTTCATTTGTAAATCCTTTTTGTTCGAGCCATGCGCTCTTTAATTTTCTTCTATCTGCACCTAGTCCAAAATCACTTCCAGCATTAATATAGTTAGAATCTTTTGTAATTCTTGCATCTAAACGATTTAGGGTAGTGGTGCTTCCATCCCTACTAATAACACCTATTAAAGATGGATCTTTTTCTATCGCCCTATCAAAATCTTTATCACTCATCTTAGAAATAAACGTATTATAATTTGGATCATTAACTTTATTTTTCATTAAGTTACTTAAGTCTTCCTCAGATAATCCATCTAAATTTGGCGTTTGAGTTGTTTGCGAGTTTGTAATAGCATCATA
The DNA here is from genome assembly GCA_964574775.1 of Candidatus Woesearchaeota archaeon. Lineage (GTDB taxonomy): Archaea > Nanobdellota > Nanobdellia > Pacearchaeales > GW2011-AR1 > CABMGO01. The sequence continues at coordinate 6,180 of CAZNOS010000019.1, forward strand.
CGCACTTGTCTGAGAGGCTGTAAATGTGGGCTCTGCAGCCAATACAAAACTAAAAACAAACAACAATAAAATAAAAGATAAAATTATTTTTTTCATTAATATCTAACTCCAAAGGAGAATATAAATTCTCTATTATTGTATTTAGTTTCAGGATAAATAAAATTATAGCTATAATCTGTAGTATTTCCCAATTTAAATAATTCAATCTTTAAGTTATTTGTATCTCCAAACACTTCCATTTGTGAGAACAAAATCATCGAAGGGTCTTGCTGTTGCATTGTTAAAAATTCATTAACATTGGACATTATAGTTGTATATTCAAAGTTTACATCTTTTTTAAAAGAATCAATTAATATAGAGGATTCTTCTGATACCATACTGATTGGAGTATTTAATTTTACAAAAACCTGGTTTTCTTCTATCAAAACAGATACTTCTTCTATATTTCCGACTGAAATATCCATATTTGGTATTTTATTAAAACTATCATCATTCAAACAAACAACTAAATTATCTTGTATATACTTTTTTAATTCTTCCTGTAGTGTCTCTGTTTTTATTATATTAACATCACCATTTGCAAAATATACAGGAATATGAAATACATCAACGTTTAAATTTGGTTCGGGTACATTATCATAATATCCACCCTGCAAAGAATTCCAGTATATTCCGTCCATGGTAACTTCTTCTATACAATCTTCAACAATTTGATTTACTTCCGGATATTTAGAACCCGAACTAAAAACATCATTAGAAAATAAAAAATATGTCGCAATACCAAAGACTAACAAAATTGCTACAACTATAAAAATTGTAACCTGTCCCTTTTTATTTTGCATCGTTTTCATTATCATTTTAACTATTTAAGTATTATTGTAGGAAATTGTCAGTTGGTCCGACGACAAGTGAACAATCTGCCGGTTCGCTTCTGAACTCGTCAATACACTTTATATAATATTTTTTAATTGGTGACCATTCCGTAACGTGAGTAGTAGAATCTTCATAAGGCATTATTATTCCCTCTTGGAACAAATAATCACAATTATCATTCGTATAAACACATTTTGAATTTATTGGCGTAACAATCTTCAAATAACTATCTTCTTCATAAACCCTAGCAATTATAGGTGCGTTCGAATCAATACTCACTTTAAACGAAGTAGAATTCTTAACTAGATTTCCACCAGCATCGACACATTTTACAAAATATGTATAAGTTCCAGATGTTAAATCTAATCTCTGCGTGCTCACGCCATCTGCGTTATTTGTATCGAAAAATTGAGTATAACTACTCTCAGAATCCGAAGTCGAATAATAACAAATAGCTTTGTTGTCTTCGCATCCAAATAATGTTTCTGCATATAATTCGATAGCAGTAGGATTCAAAACGCCGTATATAGTTTCGTTTGGTCTAATCATCTTTAATTTTAATTGTCCACTTCCTCTTAGTGAGAACGGATAACTTTCCTGATTCTTTGTTCCATTAGTGCTACCTGGTTTATCTTTACATTTTACAAAGAAGTTTGTTCCATCTCTCGCTATTCCAGTTAAAAGAGCATTGCATGTGAAAACAGTTAATGCATTCATCTGAGTTGCATAACTCGAACAAGACATATTGTTTTGCATTTGGTCATATGACGAATCTGTAAAACTCCATTTACATTCAGAAGGTTCGTTTAGATAAAAGTCAACAGTCGAATTTTCCGATTCTGCCGAAACGCATCCACCAGTTTGTATAGACGTTCCCAATATTACCGGAGCAGTCGTATCTGGCGACGGATCAACACAAACTTTTAATTCGTAGTCTGCCTCATTAGTATTTCCGTTCGCATCTCTACATCTCATATAGAATGAAAGTTCTTTTCCGTTCTGTAAAGTTAATGAGGAATTCTTTATGTTTTCAACAGAAGGCAAACTTAAAGTCTCTGTATGATTATATGAATATAAATTATCTCCGCCAAAATATGAAGTCATTTTAGAATAATTTCCTTTTGGTTCAACGTCTATTTTACATTGTGCAGGTTCATCAGTTGTAATTCCAAACTGAATTGGTGTAAATGGTTCAATACATCCAGTCGTTGAAGTAGTACTTTTTATTTTAAATCCAGCTCCTGGTGGCATTTCTTTTACATCGAAATAGCTAAAGCCTTCTGTTAATTTCTCATCCCATGGCTTGATTATCGGTGAAGAAACATCTCGCGGATTCGTGTTTACACATCTTTCAGAAGAAGTCCCCTTATTAATTATAGAACAAGACTGTCCAAGTGCCTTACATCTATATTCGGAGCATGGAAGGGTTCCATCGTTACATAGTTCGCAATCTTTTCCGCCGTGCGGCGCCTGCCAAGGAAGACACGAAAATGTTACAACCTCAGTTCTTGTTTTTGTTTTTTCATACATACTATTATATACCATCCAAGCGACAGCTACACCAACGCCAGCCTGAGTCCATGTATTGCTAAGTGTTTTGCCAGCCCAGCTTGTCGGTGCTTTATCCCCATTTACCCAACCGCCCTTGCCCCAAATCTGTTGCATTACTTTGAAAGACATCATTCCTGCCGCACTAGCAACGGACATTGCATTAACATTATTTTGATCTGAATTTGGAAATATTCCACCAATTGCTTTAATAAAAACCGCAATGCCTACAGACCACGCCAAGCCCTCAGCTAAATATCCAACATTTCCATATTTTAATAATGAAACATCATATTTTCCGCCGAAAGCCAGTTTATCAGAAGGATTAACGGGTGGTGTTACTTGATTACCAGTTCCGAGAGCATTGTCTGCCGGAGCAGCGGGGGTAGGTTTCTGTTCTGGAGCTTTAACCTCTGGAGTAGGTGCTGGTGCAGGTGCTGCGGAGACAATCGGTGCGGCCAAAGTAGGCTCATTCACATTACTAGGAGTTCTATCTTCCGAATCTAATAAATCCTCTGTTTCAGATAGTACAAAAGAAACCAATGATTCCTGTATTTGTGTATATGAACCATCCCCATTATCTAATTTTATCCATCCAGCTAGAAGTTGTGAGTTTTCATTGGGAGTTTCGTAAACTATGGCTTCCTTCCCGTTATAAGTAACCTCGTCACCAACAATAAACCCATTCACCATTCCCGTCTCACTTCCAATTAAAAATGCAAAGGCCACCGTGCCAATTACTAACATAAATACAAAACTAAGTGAAGATATTTTTTTATTTTTCATTGTCCGAACCACCTCTTTAACGTATTAACTATTTTTTGAAAATTATTTAGATCAGTCTTTTTCTCCATAGGAACTTCTATAATTGCATTTCCACTTATTACTCCCTGTCCAAAATTTCCGGACGCAACAACTTTTTCAGCTTTAATACTTCCGGAATCCTCACTTCCAAAAACTCTTTGCATTATATAATTAGATATAGTAACTTCGTCAGATTGAACAGGAACCAACCCAGTAACCGGAATTTCAACGCCAGCATTACTAACGATAACGTCTCCAACTTTCAATTCAGAAACTTTTACAAGTTTTAATTCAGTAGCCGAAGCAAAAGAAAACATAAACAAAAATACAAGCATTAAGATAATTATTTTTTTCATTTTATTGTTTTACGTATACGTAGTCCCCCTCATTTAATTTGTATTTATCATTAATTATATAATCAATTGCTATAGCATCACCCGTTCCCACTCCCAAATTCGCAGAAGTTAATGCACCTAAGTCGGAAGCAACAAAATAGAAAGATTGATTTTGATATCTCCACTCATAACCCTCGTCTGTGAAAACACCATTATAATTTATATCAGCACCGCAATCTCCAAGCGCGGAACATATAGCATCAGCTCTAACTGCCCAACCCGGATTTGGCTTGAATGTACCCTTTGATTTATCTATAATAGTTATACAAGAATTATCTTCTTCTACATCTTCTACCGGAATTAAAGTACCATTCGCTGCTTTCAAGAAAACTGAAAATGTTTTTTTCTTATCGCCAAAAGTTCCTAAAATTATACTTTCATATTCTTGTTTTTCTTTTACAACAACTTCACAGTTTGCACTAGCCTGTGAACATATCGACGTAGAATCACTTCCTTCCCAGAAATTATTTCCAGGTGAAACCATAGGAACACAAAGCCCTTCCTCGCTGGCAGTTCTATTTGTTCTTAAATTATTATTCAACTCATTTTCTTCCCACTGCCCAACTCCAGAACCAACAACATGTTTTATCGCATTTGCAGTAATTGTATTACCAAGACTAGAGGCCGCACTACTAGCGGTTGTTAGTGTATTAAGAGTATTGCCAGTACTACCAGAACCAGACACAGAAGATACTGGATTTGAAAACGATGTAGATGGTGCAGACGAACTAGAATTTCCAAAACTAACTCCATAAACTTTCTCGACCCATATACAATCTCTTATATCTGTATTTCCACAATCATCTTTTTTTGTTTGCGAAGTACAATCTTGCCATCTATTTACTCTACAAGCAGCGACGGAATATTCTCCAGCAGAACTATCAATACCAGAATGTATACAAACCTGATTTCTAAAATCCTCACACGCTTCAACGACAACCTCTCCGTCTACACAAATTTCTCTGTAGTGTCTAGAGCCAGCAGTGTCTCTACCATTGCCGATTTCTCCGTCGTAAACGCACCACGACTCACCATTCATTCTTTCCTTACCGTCTCTATCTGTACATTTCGTTGTTTTACAATAATGATCGACATTTTTTGGTTTTCCAATTCCCAATAAAGAATCCCACTGAGAGCATCTACTTCCAAGAAGATAATCGCAATTTCCGCAAGTTTTACTATCGCTGGATTCAGGGCAAATATCGTCTGGGTCTGCTACTCTTCCCTTATTCCAAGATTTTTCTGAGTCAGACACATAAACATTTTCCCTCTGTCCTTCCGAATCAAACCAATAAACTTTTCCTTCATAACAATCAGTAGAAACCTGTCGTGCATTAATGGTTCCTAATTCTTCTGCTGAACATAACACATCTTTGTAAAATCTCTTTCCACTCTGATCTTCCAATGGAGAAGCGTTTAAAGTAATTGTAGAAGTTCTTCCTCCACATTCCTTTCTTGTCGTAAATGTACACGTTTTTACCGTACTTTCATAATAAACACAAGCACCTTCATCCTGAGCATTTGCAGTTTCAATACACGCCAATTCAGAAGTAATTTCCGGTCTATAATCTATTTCTATTCCATAAAATGTAGATAAACTTTTACATCGAGTCATCGTTACAAATGCAGCCTGATCTGAGATAATACAACAACCAAGCTGACAAGCAGAAAGTTCATTCGCAGATTTTTCACTCCACGTACCATTATTTGCTTGGCAAACTTTCATTGGAACATTTTCCATACACATTCCTTCCTTTGAATCATAACACGTTCCTAATTTGCAAAAAGAAGTTGACTCACAAGATGTCGGAACAATCTGAAACGCCGAATTACAGCTACTAGTAGCGACGGAATTAATACAAACTCCACCCTCATTTGTTTTTTCGCAACACACCGATGGGTTTGAAAGAGATGAAAGTGCAAAAACATTTGTAAATAAAAATACTCCCAAAATTAATAATAAATATTTTTTAATCATCTGTACCATATCCTGCTGGCCAAGCATAACTTCTTGAAGCAAACTGGTATTTAATTCCTTCCGTGTTTGTAATTGTATAAATCTTGATATTATCATCTCTTCTGATTTTTTCTAATTTTAAATCCGGATAATAAAACATAAAGCTTGAAATTTCCGCATCTCCATAAGATGTTTCAAATTGCAATATAGAATTCGCTACCATTAAAACATCATATAAATTTGAATAAGTGACTATCTCAAAGTTTTCGAAAACCACGGATGAATCTTCATTTGAAATAGATGTTGGGACCTTCATTTTTACCTGTATCATCGACGGGTCTATACTAATATTATAACTCATTTTTCCGCCAGTCACATCAAATCCCCTGGCTCTCAAATCTTCTAATGCGCTAGAATAGCAACCCTCAATTTTTTGCTCCATTCTTTTTGCGAGTGAGCTTTCAAAAGTCTGTTTTAAAAATGGATACTGAACAACACAAGGTGTGTAATATTGATTTGTGTAGCAAACGATACTAATATTTTCATCCATATACATTGTCGTAAAAGACGGATTAACTATTCCGGCAGTTAAACTTAAATCTACAATTTGTCTTTGAATTTCTGACTCTATACATTTATCTAAAATTGGTCTGTTATCACCAAATTCCGAAAATCTTGGAGCCAGATAAAAATAAGAAAATAATATGACTGCAACAATGATAATAGCAATAACAATAAACAACGTAACCTGTCCTTTTTTCTGTATCACACTCATTCTTTTTTTAGCAAAATCACCTTTATAAAAACTACTATTGTCTGTCATCATAAAGTAGAAATGACCTCCGTACATCCTATCGGCGAGTTGCCCTTTTTATCAATACACTTGAAATAATATGTTCCATCTATTTTATCTGTCAAGTCCAGTGTGTGTAGCGTGTTATATACTCCCTTTGTATTATTTATTTCAAAAGAGCATCCAATTGTTTCATTATTAAAAATATAGACACATTCAGCATCTTCATTTGTTTGTAAAATAAGATTTTCTTCTGACTTGAATACTCTAACTATTTTCGGAGCAACGTCATCTAAATAAATAGTAAAGTTAACGGACGCATTTGCTTTATTGCCAGCAGAATCTTCACAGCTTACAAGTATATTTTTATTACCAGTTCCCAAAGTCGTTAAGAGTTGATTGTGTGCTTTAGTTCCTGTCTCTAAGAATAAAGAAGAAACATTTCCATATCCATCGACTGAAAATGAGCAAGCTGCATCTCCAGAATTTATACAGCCAGAAGTCTGTGCTCTTAATTGTAAACTACTTGAAGAATTTATTTCTATTAAATTTCCATTCTGTGGATAAGTTATAGAAACTCCTAGCCCGTTTTCGCAGATATTTAAACTATATTTTTTACTTTGTGAATTTACAACTCTTTTTATCAAATCTGTTTCTTCTAGATCTGGCTGGTCTTTGCATTTCACAAACATTTCTAACTTACTAGAACTAATATTTCCCAGTTGTGCGTAACATGGCCACTGTCCATAAAGTGCAAAATTAGGAGAAGTCATGCACGTGAAAGAATTATTCATACTATCATAATAAATCTCATCATACTCTAAAGAATATTTACACTCTGCCGGCTCATTGAGATACATTGTGATCTTAGTAGAATTTGTTCCCATTGCTAAAAAAGATTCATCTACTGGATTAAATTCCAATATCTGTGCTTCAGTTAAGTCTGGACCTTCTGCTTGTTTAACCTGTACAATAAACGGAGCTTCATTTGTTTGTCCCGCGAAGTTTCTACATTTAATATAATATTCATTTTCGCCTTGTTCTAATCCAGGTGTTGTTCCGTCGCCACCACTCGATCCACCCATATGTGGAGATAGTGTTATGGCGTGATGCATTCCATCTAGTTTTCCAGTTTGATAATTCATGGTAGATAACATTGTATATTGCATTGCATCAAAATCCGTAGAGTGATTTGTGTCCAATTTACAGATAGTCTGTTTGTCTACTACTATACCAAACGTCAATGGTTTCCACGCAGCAACTTCTTCCTTATTTGCGCCTTCTATTTTGAATCCAGCACTCTGTACTGACGTATATTTATTTCCTTCAGTAATAATTTCTTGCCATGGCGTAATTTTTGCAGACCATATTTCCGATAAAGAGGCACAATATCCAGGTTCTCCATTTTCAATAAAATAATGACAATTGCTTCCTATAGATTTACATCTGTATTCCGAACACGGACGCACATCGTCGTTGCAAACAGAACAGTCACCATTCTTAGGTGCCTCCCATCCCGAACATTGAAATTGCATAATATAATATTCTTGTTCTTCGTAAGTATTTAGGAATGCTTCATAAATAATATAGAGTATTGCGATTATCAAACCAACTGGACCCATCCATGCAAAAAATCCGCCAGAAGCTAACCCACCAGATGCCGTCGCTCCAGCAGTCGTTCCAGCCGCAGCTCCTCCTGCCGCAGTTCCACCAGCAGTGCCTGCACCAACTGCAGCACTTGCTCCAACACTAGCACCACCCCAAACAGAACCGTAGCCAACAAGTGCAGAAAATCCACCAGCCCAAGTTCCACCAGTATAAGCAGCCGCAGCACCATAGCCAACAGCATAACCAACTGTTCCACCAACAGCACCCATAAACTGATTAAATTGAGCAGCTTTACCGGGGCTCCAGTCTTGATTTTTTGCTATTAGTCCACCAAGTAGTGAACCAAGATAAGAGCCAATAATTGTAAAAGCTATTGTAATTCCAGATGCTTTTAGACCTGA
>CAZNOS010000020.1:0-14219 GCA_964574775.1 Candidatus Woesearchaeota archaeon
TAGAGGAGATTATTTGGGAGCATATGCAAAATTAAAAGAGGCGAGAAGTAGTTTGTTGTTGGAAACTAAAGGAGAGTTTAATATATTGTATGCGATTAAAAATAATCCGATAGAAACTTTGGGAATTTTGATATCAACAAGTATTATTGGTTTGGGTTCTGGATATTTAATTAGACTTGGATTACTAAAGAGGAAGATGAAGTATCTTGCCCAGGAAGAAGTTTTATTGTTACAATTGATGAGAGTTGTGCAGAGAGATTGTTTTGAGGCAAATAAAATGTCGATGGAAGAATATAATGATGCAATGATACAATACGAAAAAAGACTTGGAACTGTTATACAAGAAAAAATAAAAACAGAAACTCAGATTGCTAATATAAATAAATTAAGTGGAAAGAAGAAGGCATTGACACAAGAGAAGGATAGGTTGACTGTTTTAGTTAGACAGACTCAAGATGATTATATGAATAAGGGAAAACTTGATACGAGAATTTATGAAAATATGTTGAGAACTTATGCGGGTCGTTTAAATAAAATACAAGAAGAGTTGGCGTATATGTCTGCAGATGAGGAGTTGAGAAAGATTGGCGGATTTTGGAAGAGGTTGTTTAAACACTAAATGAATTAAGTATTTACTGATTCTATCTTAGAGGAACCGTCTTTTTTGATTCTTATTATATTGTCCACAAATCCTTCTATTTTCTGTTCGTGACTTACTAAAATTATCTGCTCGGCTTCGAGTTGATCGAAAATGTCTCGCATCTTATCTAATTGCTGTTCTGAAAATCCATCTGTTGGCTCGTCTAGTATAATCAAATCTTTAGTTTTTATTTTTGATAACATTGAATTTATAACTTGATTTAAAGCCAAACGATATGCTAGTGCTACTGCGGTTCTTTCTCCGCCGGATAAAAAGTCATAGTCAATATCGTAATCTTGATTCGTAATTATCGGCGTGAAATCTTCATTTAGTCTTACAGAGAGAGCATCTGAGACAAGTGCAGAAAACCACTCGTTGAATATTTTAGAAAAGTCACGTCTTATTGTGATTAAAACATTGGTCTCTGTCAAATCTATCAATGGCATAAATTTTTCCTCTAACCAATCTTGCAAGCTCCTCAAATAAGCCATTTGTTCCCTTATAATCTCTTTTTCTGCAATTTCTATACTAATCAACTCGACTTGTTTTTTCAACATTTCAACCTCTTTTCTTCTTTCTGCTAATCCTATTTCTATCTTTCTGGATTCTAAATCTACCACATCAAACTTTCTTTTTTCTTGCTCATACATCTGTCGTGAATCCTCAAATTTTCCTATTTGTAACATAAGGTTCGATATTTCTAAATCTGTAGAGACAATCTCTTGCATTGTTCTGTCTAATACAATCATATCACTTTTTATTTTTGTTTCTATTAATTTTTGATGTTCGAATCTAATTTTATTCTTCTCCGTAGACATCTTATCCTGCTCGTATTGCTGAATAAAAACCTTCTCTTTGTCGATATCCCTCAAGAGCTGAACTCTCTCAACTATTTTTTGCTCCAAATCTCTTTGTATATCATCTATTTCAAACTGAGTTTTTTTAGTTATTTTTTCCTTGTGCTCATTTGCGACTGACTGAAAACACGTTGGGCAATTTTCCATAGAAACAACTTTTTCTTTTAATTTTAATGAATTTTCCTTTTGAGAATTATAAGAATATATTTTAGAATTCACTTCCATAAATCTAGAATTCAACTCCTCTAAGGATTTTTTATGCTTTAATAAAAGAGCACTGATATTATCCAAACTTTCTTGACTGAATTCTATTTTTTCAGACAATTGTGCATTCGACGTAGAAATTTCTCTCTCAAGACGCATCTTTAAAGCTTTTTTTCCCTGAAGCTCCCCCTCTTTCTTGGATCTGTCTATATCGAGTTTATTTTTTTCTTCTACTGCGTTTTTCAATTTGTCTATTTTTTCTTTCACTATATTTTTTTCTACAGTAATTTGCTCAAGCTTGGAAGAAAAGTCCAAAACATCTTTTGAAATTTTTATTTTATCTTCATTTGCCTTTGTAAGTTTTTCACGAAGATTATTTATTTCTCTGATTTGAGCTTCTTTTATTTTTACATTCTCTTTTATTTTTTGAACAAGGATTTGAGAATTTTCTTTAATTCTTTTGTATCTATCTACGCCAAAAATGTGTCTTATTATATCCAATCTTGTTTCTGGTCTTTCATTAACAATTTCCTTCATGCCCTCTTGTGGTGTGTAAACTGTATATTTATATAACAGATCTGATTTTTTTGTAAACTCTTTTGGATATTCCAATAATGAAATCACCTTATTTTTTAATTCGGACGTCGATAGTTCCAGTCTATCCTTACCAATAATTATATTACTATCTTCCTGTGTTATACTTCCGCTCTTTGCTTTTTTTAAAGTTCTTTCTATTTGAATATATTCTCCATCAATTTCCAAATCAAGCTTTACGGAAGCATTGTCTTCTCCTTGTCGCAGTAGAGAAGATCCTTTTTGTCCCGGTTGCAATCCGAATAATGCAAACTGAAGAGCCAGAAGAATAGAAGTTTTTCCGGCACCAATATCTCCAGAAAGAAGAATCGTTCCGACTGGAAATTCTATTTCCAATTCTTTGTAGCTTCGGATATTTTGTAGTTTTAATTTTTTTATTATCATAATAATATGTCTCCTATATTCAAAACTTTTTTTAAATCATCAATCAATCTTTTTTCATAAATAACTTCTTTTTCGTCTTCGTTTTTTTCTATTGACAAAGAATGCATTAACGAATCTATCATTTTATTAAAGTCCGCTGGATTTTTCATTGAGTATTCTTCTATAATTTTTCTTTCAATATCTTCCTTATGATCTACTTGAATTTCCAATTCTGTTTCCTGTGTTTTAATTGAAGAAATATTTCTTAAAAATGAATACGCTTCTTTCTTTGTAACGAATTCTTCAATTTCATCAAATCTAATATCTCCGGACTTTCCCTGTGTTAATGTTCCTCTTAGTTTCAACAAAAGTACTTTATCTCTAAGATTTAATTTATCTATTGCTAATATGATTTCTTCAGTCGCTGTAAGTCCACTATCTAAATCCAATTCCAAATAAACAACATCTTTTACTGGAAGCAAAACGCTTCTAGTCTTAATGTTGACGCCGTCTATCTCTACCATCTCAAAGCTTCCACATTTTAAGTCAGCCAATTCTTGAAAATTATTTGGGAATATTGGACCCGGATAAACGAATATAGAATTATCCATTTTTACCTCGAATCTCTGATGTATGTGCCCCATTGCGTAATAATTAGCTAGTGGAAGTTTTTCTTTTTCTATTGAATCCATCGGTATACTTCCTACCACGTCTTTTATTGTAGAGTGAAACGCGAAAACAGATAACGGATAAACTGATTCAAAATATATTTTTTTTAAATCCTCTATTTCCATTCCAGATTTTTTTCCAGAATATCCAAGAAGCATTAGTTCGTTAAACTTTGTCGGTAATAATTTTATACGTCCATCTTCCTGAACTTGAAATTTGTCGATTCCTATACAAAATCCAGCCTTTTCCAAAACGTCTAAAAATGTTTTTCCTGAAGCTGAGAAATCGTGACTTCCGGCAATCATAAACACTGGAATATTTGCCTCCTTTAATTTTTTGAATTCTCCGAATGCATCTTTTAAAATTTCTATTGGCGGATAGGCTGAATCAAATAAATCTCCCGCTAAGAGTAGGAAATCTGGTCTTTCCTGAATAACCATATCTACGGCTTTTTGAAACGCTTGAAAATTTAAAGATTGTAATTCCTCTTGTCTCCAACCGCCCAAATGACAGTCTGCAAAATGTGCGAATTTCATCTAAATATCTCCTTGCCATCTATTATTAACGTTGATGGTTTACCAGATAAATTATCTCCTTCTATTATATAATCTACTTCTTTTAACACTTCTTCCTTAATATCTTTTGATGAAAGTGCAAATGGTTCTCCCGAAAGATTCACAGATGTTGTTACGAATGGCAAATTTGAAGCTTGAATTTTTTTTGTGAATTCATTTCCTGGAATTCTTACCCCAATTCTATCGTTTGGAGAAATCCATTTTAAAAAACAAATATCTTTCTTTTTTAGAAGTAGCGTGTATGGCCCCGGAAGATATTTTTTTATATCCAGGTTTATTATAAAATTATTTTCTATCCACTCGAACGAAGGTGCAATTACCGAAAGCGGCTTGTCTCTATCCCTTGACTTTATTTGTTTTATTTTTTCAACAGCTTTTTCGTTTGTGGCATCACAACCAATTCCATAAATAGTATCTGTAGGATAAATAAAAACCTTTCCGGCTAATATCTCTTTCACTACATCAATCTCTTTGTTTTCCATTAAATACTCCTTATTTTCGAAAAGTTGTTGGGTTTATAAGAATTTATGTGATAAATTCAGGAAGCCTGCGCCTAAATCATTATTGAGATAAACTTTTTAGTATAGACAAATTTAAATATACTAATAACTCTCATTATTTATGCATCCAGTCATAAATGTTCATCGAAACTTGGTAGAAAGAGTGAGTAGTGAATATTCTGGTGCTGTTTCCGATGGTTCTTTATATATTTCCAGAACAACACAAGATACACGACAAGAATCTGGCTATAGATTAGATTATTTACCATTTTTTGAAGGAATTGCTCTTACTGGCGCGATTGTTCTCTTTGGACTTGCACGAAAAATGCGTAAATAATAACACTACCACTTAACTTCAACTTGGTCTGTTCGCTCTCTTGGATTAATATCTAGCTTGTCTAATTCACTTGATTTAAAATAAATTCCGCCTTGTTTTGACCCTGGTACTGCATTTTTTCCTCTTCTTTTAAACTTGACATATTTGATTTTGTATATTTTTATTTTTATAGATTTGTTGTTAATTTTTCACACTTAAAAATATTCTAAGGATGAATCATGAGTATTTGCCCAATTAAGGGGGAGATGATTAGCAAATCTTTCTAAACCATTTTTTTTTATTTTTGCTAAAATTGTATCTCTTTTTTCTCCAGTATCTTTTATTATTTGTATATCCCATGACCGTGAAAGCGAAGGAAACATTGAATCTATTACTGGAATATCATTAAGCCTTCTATTTGATTTATTAATTGCCCTCCTATATGCTTGGAAGGCTTGTTCAGAATTTCCTGTTTGTAAATATAAATCTCCAGCATGCTCTAATGTAGGATCGTCTACTGAGGGTAATTGAATCGAAGCAAAATTTTCTGCCGCACATTCTAATTGTCCGTATTTTTCCCATAATTGTCCCAGTCTTTTTGCTGCTTCATTTCTTTCGTTTATGAACTCTATTTTTTTATAGAACCCTCTACCATGATCCCAATACATCTTCCTTGGATCTTGCTCTACTAATTCAATGTCTTCTGCATGTGCTTCCAGCTCTCTATTTAAACTTAGAACTGCTGCTAATTGCATCCAGCCATATTTTCTTTGGAAATGGTTTTTTAATCCAGTTTGTAATTTTTGTTTTATTGTTTGTTTCATTTTGTTTTTACCTTAACATGGTAGCAACATCTTTCCTTATATGTCTTTGTTGTTAAATATTCACAACATTTAAATAGAATAAATTACTCCTTGAGTTATGGAAATATTAGAAAAACTAGGATTTGAAGATAAAGAAGAGAGAATTTATCTGAGCCTATTAAAAAGAGGAAAATCAACTGCAAGCGAGATTTCCGAAGATTCAGGTGTCGAAAGAACTCTTTGCTATAGTATCTTACAAAAATTAATAGACAAGGCAGTTGTTAGTTATGTTGTTGAGAACAATGTTAAATATTTTTTTGCTGCCCCTCCTCAAAAATTATTGGAAGATTTAGAAGAAAAAAGACAGGAATTAAAAGACTCCCTTCCAAAACTAGAAGAGTTAATGAAAACTAAAAGCGAAAAAGCTTCTGCTAAAATTTATAGAGGTAAGGAGGGAATTAAAACAATATTAAAAGACATAATCAAAGAAAAAGAAAATTATCTTGTTTTTGGAGAAGAGGGAAGATTCCAAAAACTTCTCCCTATTGAATCTGAACAATTTATGAGAAAAATAGAAAATGCTAAGATTAAGGAAAAAGTTCTTGTAAGAAAAGGAGAAAAAATTGTTAAATCCAAGAATTCGCAATTTAGATATGTCCCCGAAGATTATTTATCTCCAACTTCTACAGTAGTTTATGGAGATAAGGTTGCTATTCTAATTTGGAGCGAACCCTTGCTTGTGGTTTTAGTTGAGAATAAAGATGTCGCAGATTCTTATAGGAGTTATTTTAGTCTATTATGGAATTTGAAGGTCTAATTACTTTTACTTAATATAATTAAAATACCCTTTGGTGGGTTCTGCCAACCACTTATGCACCAGCGAACGTCAAATAAGAGCTATCTCCACACAACTTCAACTTGGTCTGTTCGCTCTCTTGGATTAATATCTAATTTTTCTAAATCTTCTGGCTTGACAAAAATTCCAGCGTTAAACATTTTGATCCCGAGATAGCCGATCATAGCAGCATTATCAACAAGCAAAGAACGTTCTGGGCAGAAAAATTTTGCGCCTCTTTCTTCTGACATTATTTTGGCCATCTCCTGCAAACGAGAATTACACGCAACTCCGCCGCCCATGAGAACCTCTTTTTTTCCAGTATGTGCCATCGCTCTTTCGGTTGCCTCAATCAGCATCGGAAAAGCAATCTCTTGAAGGGAGTAAGATAAATCTGCTAGTGTTTCTTGTTTTTTTTCTAATTTATTTTTTAACTGAGTCAACATTCCTGAGAATGCAACGTCCATTCCCTTAACTGTATAAGAAAGTTCTACGAGTTTTTTACCACCCTTTGCTTCCTCTTGAATTTTTGGTCCGCCCGGAAATCCTAGTCCAGCATATCTCGCAAATGTATCAATAAAATTTCCGATTCCCATGTCTAAAGTTTCACCGAATATTCTGTATTTCCCGGCTTCGTATGCTATGATTTGCGTGTTCGCACCAGAGGCATAAAGCAAAACCGGATCTTTCGCGCCAGTAATTTCTCCAATTTCTAAATGCGCAATACAATGATTTACTGGGACAATCGGAATATCTAGTTCGGCAGAAAGTTTTTTTGAGAAACGCATTCCTTCGAGTAAACATGGAGCTAGTCCTGGGGCATTTGATAGTGCGATAAATTTTATTTGATCTTGAGTTATTTTTAATTCGCCGAGTGCTTTTTCAAAAAGTTGCGGTGCTATAGCCTTGTGATGTTTCGCTACCTCATTTGGAATTAATCCGCCTTTTTCTGTTGTGAAAACGTCTTTAATATTTAATAAAATATTTTTAGTTTTGTATTCTAAAATTGCAATTCCGAAAGTATGCGCCGTACATTCAATTCCTAGGACGAAAGATTTTTCCATAAAAATATATATAATGCGAGTATAAAAATTTAAGGTTTGATATATTTTTCTAAAATATCGCTCTTTCTTCTAAAAACAGATTTTCCAACGGCATCAAGGACAGCCTCTAGGGAAGTAATTCCGTTAGCTACTTTCTCTACGCCAGAGATAAACATTGGTCTCATGCCGGATTGCTCCGCAGCATTCGTTAGTAGAGAAACGCCCGCACTAGAATTACAAATAGCGTCC
Source organism: Candidatus Woesearchaeota archaeon (assembly GCA_964574775.1). GTDB lineage: Archaea > Nanobdellota > Nanobdellia > Pacearchaeales > GW2011-AR1 > CABMGO01. Next base: position 7,649 of record CAZNOS010000020.1, read on the forward strand.
TGAGATTGTTCGTCAAGAAGCCAAAACTCTGTTAGAGCCTCTCTACCCTTGAATGTTGACTCGTCTCCTTCGCAAAAATACATAGATCCTGCTGGATAAATGATTCTTCCAGCGAGACTATTTAGAGCTTGATCTCCTGATACAAATTGAATATGTTTTTTATCTTCTTCTGTTAAAGTTTCAGACGCAATTCTTTGTCTTAGTTTCTCTTCAAAAACTGGAACAAGAGTTTGGGCCATTACGCCACGGAGATTCATCGCCAAGTCCGCCCTAGAGATATTCATATTTGTTAATCTGTTAACTGCTCCGGGAGCATTGTTTGTGTGGAGCGAGCTTAATACAAGATGTCCTGTCATGGCTGCTTCTATTGCAATGTCGGCTGTTTCTTTATCTCTTATTTCTCCTACAAATATAACGTCTGGGTCTGTTCTTAATGCGCCCCTAAGAAAACTTGGAAAATCTACGCCGATTTGATTATGAACTTGTGTTTGTTGTAAGCCCTTCATCTGAACCTCAACTGGATCTTCTATTGTAACTATTTTTCTAGTTGGATCATTAATACTATGCAACATTCCATACAGAGTTGTGGTTTTTCCGCTTCCCGTTGGACCAGTAACGAGTATAATACCGTTTGGTTCTGCGCAGGCCTGGTTAATTCTCTCGTGATCATAATCGGATAACCCCAGATTATCTAGTGTTCTAAATATTCCCCTCTGCGCAATTCTGAGCGTTACATTTTCTGCTCCGCCAACAACTGGACGAAATGCGACTCTTAAATCGTAAACCCTGGCGCTTCCGTCATCATTTACTTCACCCGAAGTGTGACTCAGTTGGCCATCTTGAGGTCTTCTTTTTTCTTCAATCCTCAAACCGCTACCGCAACGATTTTTTAAAACAATAACAAGTGCCTTATACATATCTGAAGATAGTATATTTGGGCTTTCCCTTAATTTTCCATCAACTCTAAATCTGATTCTATGTTCCAATCCACTACAAGACTCAAAGTGAATATCGCTCGCCCTTTCCTTAATGGCTCTATTAAACAGATTGTCGACGAACGCCTCTGTCTCTTTATCGTTTATAACTCCACGAATAGTATCCTCTTCTTGTTTTCTTTGAGAACGATAGATATCGATTAACCCTGGATTCGCCACATACTGAGTCATCCTTTCAAACAGACTTGGTTCAAAATAAATTAACTTAACTTTTTTGTCGTCTGCAGCCAACCTTCTTAACTCTGGCGACATTAAGCTAAAAACTTCATCAAATTGAATTCTAAAATCCTGCGCATTCACAAATTCGTCAAAACGAGTGTTATCTAATGCGAAAATAATTTCTCCCTGTGCAAAGTCTAGTTTGTATGGAAGAGCTCCTCTTTGGGCATAATAGTTAATCATCTGGGGCGAAAATCGAGAAGTGTCTTTTAAGCTAACCGCAGGACTACCCCTTATTATTGGAAAATATTTTTCTAATTCTGCATCATATGGTAAAACTGGGGTTTCTTCCGGCCCCGTAATGGCTCCTGGTTTGACGTCTCCCATGTGTCAGTGGTCGAATAATTGATTTATATAGATTGTTGTAATGAAATGGCATAATAACGACGATGATTCGATATTGAAATATTACAAAGAAAATGAATAAAATGTTAAAAGGACCGGAGATCCCTAAATCCCGGCCCTTTGAATATGATGTTAAATCAAAAAAAATAATTAATTAAAAAAGAAAATTTACTTTTTCTTTTTCTTTTTTCCGCCTCTAGCCATCTTAGCTTCACAGACGTTTCCCTTACCGTCTACATAATATAAAAATCCCGGTTTTCTTTTAACGACAGCTTTTACAAGTATTGTTCCCATTTTTAACCTCCTTTTGCGTAATATAATTATTTATATGCCGTCTGGTATTTAAATGTTTCTATAATTCCCCCTCGACAAATTTATCATTTTTAAGTAACTATTAACAGCGTCGATGTTTTATGGGAATCTCTAATAAATATTTTCCATATCCGGAAAAATTTGGTTTCCAATTATAGATATCGACGTATTTTGTCGCTTTTTTATTATCGTCTAACCAAATTGCCCTGAACGGCTTACAAAAAAAAGAATGAATAGAAAGTTTTTTTTCTTTATTGAAAATAAATAGCAACGGAGGAGAATTTTTCCTAAACATCAGACCGGAGAATTTAGACCATAACGAAATGCAAGGTTTTACTTTTAGAGTTTTTTTGTTTTTACCGACGATATAAACAAATTCTTCTAAGCGCATTTTTTCACCGCTTTATTTAAAAAAGATTTCATAATTTCTGTTCTTTCTTTTCCTATCGCTTTTCCTTCAGGCGTTAACATTTTGTCTGCCCAAGTTAGAATTTCCTTTACTCCTCCATATACGCTATCATTAAATTTATCTTCTTTTGATTTAAAAAGAGGAATATTATGTTCCTTACAAAAAGCAAGTTGCCTTTCTATACCCATCTCGCCCAGGGCGTCTAAGTTATCTGCATCTCTTAATATCTTTGATTCTATTTGCAATTCCTCGTTTCTTCTTATTGGAGTAGATACATTTCCCACATGATCTTCAATTGCGATTTGAACTCGCTTAATTTTTTCTTCTGGAAAATTAATTTCTTTCAATATAGGTAAAGCAATCTTTACTCCAACTAAATGATGGTCTTTTACAAATCCATCTTTATATGAAATATCGTGTAAATAACATGCGGTCACTAAAACATCATAATCTATGTTCGAATATGATTTTGCAATTTCTAACGCATTTCCCAAGACTCTCAATGTATGTGCATAATCGTGTCCGCTTTTATCTCTCTTAAGGCCTTTCTCGACTATTTTTTTTAGTTCTTTCAAATTAATAGATGAAGACAACTTTGGGATTTTCATTTTGCCACTTTCCACAGGAAGTTAAAATATGTCTTAAAACTTTCAGCAATCATTTTATTTTTAATCATAAACACAAATGGTTTTTCTTCCCACAAGAAAATATATACATAATCTTGAAAAACATCCATTGCTGCCGGACTAAGATAACCTTCTGGCATATATTTTATGGTTGTATTTTTTGCTTTTGCTGTCTCTTTTTGAAAATCTTTTGAAGAAGCATCTGAAATTACTAATAATTTTTGTTTCTTCTGTATTGACTTCTGGTTAAGATTTGCTAAAAATAATTTTAAATTTTCTGATTTATATTCTGGCTGTGAGAATCCAAAAACATTTATTGTTCCTCCGACTTCACAATCATCTACAATTTTTTTAAAGGCTGTTTTAAATCCTTCAAATCCTTCGTAAACTGCCGTTGTTGTGTCTTGAGCTTGAGATTTCTTTAATTCTTCCAGATTCGGAATAAGTTCCTTAATTTTATTTTTTCTTTGCTCTTCTATTTCCATAAATTTTTTTGGACTTTCTGCAGTGAAATGCTTTCCGTCTTTCTGAATATTATAAGAAACTAATCCCTTAGAGATTAATGAATTAAGAGATTCATAAACCCTAGAATTCGCGATTTGTGTTTCTTTAATTATACTTCCTGTTGTAATACCATTATTTTTTAGAAGATACAAATAAATTAAAGATTCGTTTTTCGTTAATCCAAGTTCTTGAAGTTCTTTTTCCATTTTTTCTTTAGCATTCTCAGATATATAAATGTTTCTCCTTAACGGGAGAAATAAAGCTTAAAAAAAGGTTAGTTGTTACTATCTTGTACTTAAAAGTACGATGAGAAACAAAAAATGACAAAAAAAATAAAAACATATATAATGAGGGGAATTGCAAGCTTAGCTCTTGCCTCAGCTTTGGCTGGATGTAATCCTGGAGAAAACTATTCTACATATGGATGGATAAAATTGGATAATGGAGAACAAGTTAGAACTTCCTATAGTGCATTTTTTGGGAACAGTGTGTCTTTAAAAATAAGAAGATTAGACGGAGCAGAAGTTACTTATGAAAATGATTATACAGACTTCTGGAAAGAAGATTTTTTAGACAAAGTAAAACTTAGAAAGGTTTCAATAAAATCTAAAGACAAAGAAATTGAGTTTTTTGGCTATTGTAAAATGTATGCTAACGCCACTGAAATTGCAAGACAACAATACACAAACTATTTGTCTAGGATAGAATTTGAGAAAAGCCAGAAAGCCTTAGAGGCAATAATTGAGGTGGGAAGATAAATAAAAATAACTCAGAACCATCTCCACTTTCCCTCATTTCTTTTTATCGCTTCCGCCGTAGCTGGATTTGGCCTAAGTGGCGCAGGAATTTTCTTTTCCTCGAATATCAAAACTGCTTCGCTTTGTACGCCTTCTTCTTTTTTATTAAGCATATAAAAAACATTTTTCTTTTTCAGTGCCACATATTGATCAAAAACTATTCGGACGTTCCTTTCGTGAACTTTATCGTGGTGAATAAATCCTCCGCCGAAGGTTTTTGGAATATGCATTAGCTCGTGAATAATTGTTTTCGTTTGCTCGTCTCTTGAAAGCTTATCAAACTTTTCAGAAATAACTTCAACTAAATAAAATCCTTTCGGTCGGCCCATCGCCATTTGCATCGCTTTCCCGAGCGCGTGACATCTAGCGATTGTTCTCGGAGAAATTGAACCATGACTCCTTAAAAATCCAAGATGGCCGAAGTCAATGTGATTCCAATTTAGAGTTTTAACGATATCCTCTGCTTCTTTTTTTATATCATCCGCTTGAAAGTATTTTATTCCCATTTTAACTTATTTTAACTTCGTGAATTTTAATATATATAGTTTTGTGCACTCAACATAGTAATATAAAGTAATATTTAGTAATACATCATATTATTTTATATGATTTGGTAATATTTATAAAGGCTTGCTCATATGGATATTGAATGAAAAAGAGAATTTCTGCTACTGTAGACGATGAAACAATAAAAACTATTTCTAAAATTTTAAAGGACGGCAAATATCGAAATGGTTCGCATGTGATTGAAAGCGCAATTAAATTATTAGCTAAAGTAAAAAATGAATAGGCGTGGACAAGTTACTATATTTATTGTATTAGGATTAATAATAGTGGCTTCTATTTTATTTGTTTTCTTTTATTCTGGCAAGATCGTATTTACCACGAGCCCTGCAGACAATCCAGATGCGTATTTAAAAAAATGCATAGGGGATTCCATAAAAGAATCTGAGGATTCTATTTTAAGTTCGAATGGTTTTACATCTAAAGACACACATGCGTCTGTATTATATAAATCCGAACAAATTCCATACTTGTGTATGTCTTATGAATACTATTCTTCGTGTATGCCGCAAGAACCAATGTTTATAGAAAAACAAAGAGTATTAATGGAAAACAAAGTCGCTATTTACTTGGAAAATTGCTTAACAGAATTAAAAAAAGATTTTGAAAAAGATGGATATGATGTAGACGAAAATCGTTCTTCTGTGAAAATGTCTTTCGTGGAAGATTCGATTATTGCATATATAAATATGGATTTTACCGCAATAAGAGATGAATCTGTTATAAAATTATCAGATATGGAAATTATTCATCCTTCAAAGTTATTTAATATCTTGAAATTGACTCAAACAATAGTTAATTATGAATCTACGCTCTGCGAATTTGGTGTTATGAGTTGGATGAGTAATGATCCCGAAATTTTAATCAAGAGAGATTCTCTTTCTGATCAGACAAGGGTTTATACTCTTACAGAAAGAATTTCACAAAAAGAAATTAAATTTGCAATTAGAACTTGCGTATTACCTGCTGGACTATGAAAGCCAAAAAAACAATTTCAATAATAGAAATGCTTTTAGTTATCTTGTCCTCTATTGCATTTTCTTATTTTGTTGCCGATTTTACAACCCAAAATGCTTCTGCCAGCCAATATGTTCCGTCTGGTTGTTGTTTAGAGGCGAAGAATGGGGCAATTTGTCAAGAGATGCCGTTAATAGATTCCGCATCATGCGAAGATGGATTGATCGGAACAAGTTGTGAAACGATTGAAAGTTGTCAGAAGGGATGTTGTTATAATTCAGATTCTGGAGTTTGTTCCATGAATTCACCCAAAGAGAAATGCGAATCTACTGGTGGAGAGTGGAATTCAGACGAACTTTGTAATATTCAAGAATGCCAATCTGGGTGCTGTGTTATTGGAACTGGGGCATCGCTTTCTACAAATAGAGAGTGTACCTTATTATCAAGAACATTTGGCGTAGAAAAAAACTTTTTAGCACTTGATTCTGCGGGTTCGTGTAGCGCCTATGTTGGACTATCTCAGGAAGGTGCGTGTGTCGGTGCTTCAAACGATTTTTCAAGAGAAAGATCTTGTGTTTATACTACTAAAGGAAATTGTAATGGGGAATTTAGGCAGGGATATTTATGTACGTCAAAAGAACTGAATACTTCTTGTGTAAAAACAGAAGATACTATGTGTGTTGATAGCAAGGACCAAGTTTATTTTACAGATTCTTGTGGAAATCGTGCCAATATTTATGATTCTACAAAATACAATGACGATAACTATTGGGAAAAATACATTCCACCTACTGAATCCTGTCAGGGTCAGGGATCAAGTTGTGGAAATTGTCAATATAGAGC
>CAZNOS010000021.1:0-13810 GCA_964574775.1 Candidatus Woesearchaeota archaeon
AATGCTGACCAACTTTTCCTTCGTCTCCCAAATTCAAAGCAGGACCATAAACATGTAGTTCCCTAACCATTGATTCCTTATTTTTTTTCTGACTAGATGGACTGACACTTACATATGCTATTCGCAATCTCAATAATCCGAACAACAAATCGTCTTTATTCACAGCCTCAAGAAAAACTTCTTTCCCGCCAGATGCAGAATAAATCGTTTTTTTAATCTTAATATCGGAATTAACTTTCCTGGAATCCCTAAGTGCAAATCCGATTTCTCTAAATCTTATTTCATTTATTTTTATTTTATTTTCTCTAATGTAATCCTCAACTTCTTTTCTTAAATCAATTTTTAAAAGTCCAGACACCAAATAAGCCTGCGGAATTTCTCTCATAATTCTCATCACTCTAACATATCTAGGAGTAAACCTCAACATCTTAACGATTAAATCAGAAGTTGTCTTTTCATCATATGGAATAAATTTCTTTTTATAATACCAATTCTCCAATCCGCTTCCCTTCACGACCTGACACGGATAAATCTTAACCTGATCTGGCTTAAATTTTGAATTAGAAAATATTTTTTTATAAACGGCCAAATCTTTTCTTGGGTTACTCCCTGGCAAACCTGGCATCATATGATATCCAATCTTAAAACCAGCTTTTTTTAGTCTCGAAGTAGCATCAACAACATCTTTAACAGAATGCCCCCTATTGATTACTTTATAGATTTTATCGTCGATAATTTGCACGCCAATTTCAACCCTTGTAGTCCCGAAATCAAGCATATCTCTTATTTGTTTATCCGAGCAAAAATCCGGTCTAGTTTCAATACAAAGAGCAACGCATCTATGTTGAGAAGTTTCATTAATTCTTTTTGCTTCATCCAAATCCTGACTATCACAACCATTTAATGCATCGTAACACTTTTTTACAAAATCAACTTGGAAATCTCTATCAAAAGCCAAAAAAGTTCCGCCCATAATAATTAATTCAATCTTATCTGTAGGGTGTCCCATTGCTCCGAGAGATTTAAGTCTAGACTCAACCTGTTTTATTGGATCATAATTAAAACTAAGAGCCCTAAGTACAGCCGGACTTTCGGGTGTATAACTCTGTGGAGAATTCCCAAAACTTGGACAATACAAACACGCTCCATGGTTACATTTTCTCGGTGGAATCATAACTGCAAGCGGAGCTACTCCGGAAATAGTTCGCGTTGGTTTTTTCTGCGTACCTTTCTCGATTTCATTTTTCTTTTCAATATATTCCATAAATTAGTTAATGAGAATTAGTTTAAAAGAGTTGAGGTAGCAAATACTTTTTCACTTCATTGCTTCAAAAATTATAAAAGGAGGAGATTTTCTTTCATCTTTCCAATATCCCTCTTTTTCTCTTCCCTCAATTAAAGGAGCATACACTTTTATCTTATCTATTTTAAATCCACTTTCATCTAGTAACCGCAAGTATCTTCGTTCAGAGCGCCAATAATCAGTAAGCGATGTTGTCATTCCAGTTAACCAAGTAGTGATTGGAGCACCTTCGACTAAATTTGCAGGAATCTCCTTTCTAAAAGAATAAAAATCTTTTCCCAGACAGGAAGGATGGGGGTCGCAAACAAAGAATGGAGAACCAGGTTTTAATTTATCATTAATTTGTTGCATTATCTTTTTAATAAGACCATCATCTTTTATTGTGCATAAAACAAAATTGACAAAGGCAGCATCAAGAGAAAATTCTTCAATAAAGGATAAATCTGCATTTTGAACTTGTCTGCATTTCACATAATTCTCAAAAAGATGATAATGTTGTCCTGGATTTTCTCCCCATTGTCTGTTTTTGGATTCAGTTTCATGAACTGCAGTTTTTGAGGAATCCACTGCTATAACACTTGTTCTGCAATCAATTAATAGATTGGAAGTAAACTCGCCACTTCCGCAACCAAAATCTAAAACATTATTTTTATAGAACCTACTTCTGTCTGGAAAATCATCGTTTCTTTGAAAGCGAGGATGTTTATCAAGTAAATTTAATATGGTTTCAAATCCTAAAATTCTGTCTGTGATTCTATTATTTCCAACCTCTGCATAGTTGCGACTATAATCATGATGTGTTTCGGATTCGTTCCACGTTGACTCTTCTATGTTTTCTTGATTTTTTATCATTTTTATCCTTATCAAGTAGTCGCATAGAAACATTTAAATATTAGTTGTCACATAATATGACTACTATGGAATTATCAGAACTAATTAATTTGGGTTTTAATAAGAACGAAGCGAAAGTTTATCTTACATTAATTAGATTTGGAAAAGCAGACGCGAGAATGCTAATCAACGAAACAAAATTTCACAAAAATATTGTTTACGATAATTTAGAGAAACTTATAGACAAGGGACTCATCTCTTTTATACAAGAAGGAAAAAAGAAAATATTTCAAATTGCTTCTTCTGCTTCTTTAAACGACTATTTCGAGGAACAGAAAAAGGAAATTGAAGAAAGACAAAAAGAGGCAGAAATTATTTCAAAAGAGATAAATAAGCTCGCTAGAAAACTACCATCCATACAAGAGGCTAAAGTTTACAGAGGAATTCAAGGAATAAGAACTTTCTATAATCAGACACTCGAATCTGGAAAAGATTTTGTTGTATTCGGTACCCCCCAAGAATCAGTGAATGTAATGGGAGAACTTTTTTGGAAGAATTACGACGTTAAAAGGGCTTCAAAAAAAATTACAGCAAAATTAATAGTTAATCCCTCAATAAAATCCTACGGAGAAACAATAAAAAATAAATTTACAGAAGTTAGATATTTTGAGAGAGACTTTGAGCCAATGTCCGAAACTCACATTCAGGGAGACGAAGTCGGAATTATCGTCTGGACAAAAGAACCAATCCTTTTCTTAATTAAAGATAAACTTGTTGCGGAATCTTATCTTAAGTTCTTTGAAAAAATGTGGAAACAGGCAGAAGAATAATTTTTATTTCTTCCCAATACACTTTTAAACCCACTCTTCTTCTTGTAAATATGGGAAATTTTCACAGACCAAATCATAATGAAGAAGGATTCAATCCAGATGCTCCAGTAAGAGTAAAAATGCCTAGAGGTAGAGAAGTAATTGGAATTATAGCTCAAAGAGTTGGCGCTGGAAGAATGCAAATCTCATGTATGGACGGCAAAACAAGAAACTGCCGAGTCCCCGGAAGATTAAGAAGAGAACTTTGGTTAAGAGAGGGCGACGTAGTTATCGTAGAACCATGGGAATTCGACCAAGACGAAAAGGGCGACATTTTATTCAAATATTCAAAAGCAGCAATCGAAAAACTCAAAGAAATGGGTCAGCTGAAAACAAGTGATAACGAGTTCTAAGAATTATAAAATGACTTCTAAATTAATTAAGAAACCAGGGAGAATTTAATTCTAATTTTATCTTCGTTTACTTCTAATCCAAAAAAACGCACCAACTAATCCTACGCAAAATAAAACTCCTCCAATCCATGAGAAAGTTGAATTAGATAAATTCACGATTGTATTTCCAGTAAAATTAGAACCAACAAAAATAGAACCGCCAAGAATTCCGACTAGGGCTGTCGCACCTGAAACTTTCTGTTCGAGCGATTTATTCCGATCTTCTTCTTTAATTTGCAAACCCACCACTTTCCCAATCGATTTTAGGTAAGCTATATTTTTTCTAGATATCTGTCTCTCTTCTGGCGTATTTGCTCTATCGCATCGAGTATCATCATTATGATACTTTATCCAAGGCCCATAAGCAAAATTTGGATTCCACTGACTCAGGGGCATAAAATTATAAGAACGAACTTTTACATTTAAACCTTCCAACATAGTCGCCTTCCTAACAATATCAGTTGCAATTTGTAACGTACTTCCGGTTCTAGGTACTTCATAACGACCACATCCATTATTATCCGAATAAGAATAATCACTCGCGGGAAATTCATCAACAACTATTACTTCACCTTCTTTAATACCGTAATCTTTTAATTTTCTTCTTATCTCTTGCGAAATATTTTCTACTAATTCAGGATTTTGCTTATCAAAATCTCTTAACTGCCTATTGTAATGAGGTTTTTTATTGTATCTTATTGGTTTTACATTTACAGTTAAAAAAACAGGTATTTTTTCATCAGGAAAAGCATTTTTGAAAGCTTCCTTAATTAAAAATGAACGATTTGCTGCAGAGGTTTGAGTAAATATTAATGCTCTTGGAGTTGGTTGATGCAAATCTTTTATACTCTCTTTAAGTCTATCTAAAAAAACAAATTGATTAAATCCCTGTTCTGCATATCTAACTCTACTTTTGCAAGTGGTCCTCATCTCATCCAAAGGAGCATAATCCCTTAATTCTACTCTAGCCTTACTTTTATCTAAAGAAGTTAATTTATCCGCCTGTTCCTCATCTTGAGAAATAAATTCAGAATATAAATGAAATAAATGAGGCATGGTATTCTTGTCCCAAGAACAGTGTTCCCAATTTTGTTTTAATAAGGGGTCTCTTCTAGCGCGCCAAGGATCAATCAATTTATTTTTTTCATTAGTTTCATCCTCAGCATATAAAATAGCAAAAACTAATCTTCTCGCTTCCGGACTCATATCCGCCACATTATCATAAAGAAAATCCATTCTTTCTTTCCAAGAACTCTCTTGAGTAGGATCAAACTGATTTAAAACTTTTTTAACGCTATCTAAACGCACTTTTTTTGCCATATCATACACCGAGTGTTATAGGTTTTTATACCATGCTATTTTACACGATCCCTATAATGGTTTAGTTACCCATTTTCCGTCAGAAAGTTTTACAACTTGTCTAGGTGGACGATAAACACTTACCTCACGATCTTCATATTCCCAGGGATTTGAAATTTTTGGACTAACTCTTCCATCTGCCAAAAGACTCTCCGCTTCCTGATCAACAATAAGACCATGCGATTTATAATGAATTGTAAAATCCCATAATTCTCTAGAAAGAGGATAATACATAGAAATATTTACTAATTTTGAATCAGTCATCCTAGAAGCTATTTGAGGAAAGTCAGGAGAATCATCAAATTTTGGAAAATCTTCAATTAATTTTAATTCCGATCCACTAGAAGGTGATATATGAACACTCCCCGCGTACGGTCCTGATTGTTTAAACTTCCAATAACTCACATCAAGAGAACGACAATCTCTTTCTGCACCAATCCCCATCCCCTTACATTTCAAATGTTTCAAGGAAAGAAATAGTCCTACAGTTGGATCATACGAAGTTCTATATTTGTCCGCTGTAATATCTGGAACCTGATTCATAAAAAATAAGACCGATACAAGTTTAAAAACAAATGTATACTTTAAAATATGTTTTTTATTACAAACTATAAAAGGTAAAAAAACAAATTAACTCTATGGCAAGTTGGATGAAAAACAAAATTCTAATTTAATCCGAACCATATTTCCAAGAATAAACTCTATCGTGAACATTTGGATCTGAAAAGTACTGCAACGCTCTTCTTTGAAGCAATAGAGATACTATTGGATCCACAACGTCTTCATTTACACATTTCGACTCTCTATTTATCGAATTTATCTGTGTGGAATCCAACTCTCCACAACTTGCATTTGTTGTTGATTTTATACCCCACTTTTTTACAAACTTATTCTGTTGTGGCAACACATCCCAAACACCATCCTCTCTTTGATATGGCTTAACATATTTTCCTGTGAACTTCGGCATAAGTTGCATAAAGGCACATATAGTTTCATTTATCGAATTCTTATAACAAAAATTCAAATATGGAGAAGACCGCATTACATCCTCTAATCCCCTAGCCTGCATATAACCAACCGAGTGAGCAAATTTCATTTGATAAAAGCACGATGTTTCGCTTGATACTAAATATCCTCTAAAATTTTTATTTGGAATTTCGTGAAGTATACCAGTCCATTTTGCTATACCACGAAATAAACTACCCCTAAAGCCAGAATCTAAGAATATCAGTGGCGTACCGTTCTCAACCCTATCGTTTGTAATTCCGAGAGAATTAAAATATTCTGGACCAACATCGGAACGCATATCTAAACTAGTTTTTGTAAAATGTGTTCTTTTGGCTAATGTACTTCCAGGCGCCTGTCCCAATCCCCAGAGAGCATCATAAAGTAATTCACCATCTCTAGCCAATGGATAATAATCTGGAACATTCATCCCATCCCCGTTTAATAATCGAGTCAGTAAATTTTCTACCAACGGCAAAACCTGAGTATGAACATTGAAAATTTTATTCATAGTCTCTTGCCAAACTGGGAAACCCAGAGCCTCGGCTGCATCAATAATTTCCTGATCCGTTAAACCCAGAGCCTCTTCTGGAGACGGTCTTTTGTGTAGGGTCGAAATAACTTCCAATGCTGACTTATGCATTCTTTCCATAGAAATACTGATTTTTACTTATTTTTAAATCTTTGTTTATGTTACTATTATATAATAACAAATACAATAAGCAATATCCCAAACCCCTATAAACCCAAAAAACAAATTAACTCTATGGCAAGCTGGATGAAAAACAAAAAACAACACGAGGGCTGGACTATAAAAAATTCTCGACCAGACGAAGTCATAGGAAACCCTTTAGAATATTATACAGATGAAGAAGTGGAAAGATACTCTCGTTCTAGCGCGATGAGACGTGCACAGGAAAAAATTGCCTACAGAATTATAGAACTACTAAAAATAAGTCCCAAAAGCCACATTTTAGACTTTGGTTGCGGTCCTGGATACACATCTAATATTTACAAAAATGAAAATTTTAAAGTAACTTGCTTAGATATAACTCCAAAAATGATAGAAAAAGCCAAAGAAAAAGGATTCAACGCATTCCTTGGAGACATGAGAGAAATAGCAACAATATTTCCAAATAAAAAATTTGACGCAGTCGTCTCGGCCTCAGCCCTTCAATGGTTAAAGCAAGAAGAAGATATTAAAAAAGTAGCAAATGGGATATACTCAGTTCTAGAAAAAGACTCACCAGTAATAATTCAATTCTATCCAAAGAACGAACAGGAACTTAAGCAAACAGCCAAGGTTTTCATAGACAATGGTTTCAACGGAGAAATAATCGTAGACTGGCCAACCATCCCAAAGAATAGAACTTTTTTCTTAGTCCTGAAAAGAAAATAATTCAAAAGTTAACAGCCTTAAGTAATCTTTAAATATGAGCGTTTGTTCATAAAAAAATGAGGTGTGAAGTTGTAATTGGTGGAAAAGCCGGACAAGGTCCAAATTTCTTAAGTGAGATTTTAGCACAAGGATTAATTAAGCAAGGCTATTATGTTTTTTATTCGAGAGATTATCAATCTTTAATCAGGGGCGGACACAATTTTAATCAGGTTGCATTCTCAGACAAACCAATTTTTTCTAACACATCCAAAATAGATATTTTAGTTTGCCTAGACGAACTAACTGAACAAATACACGTAAAGTCCGTCAAAAAAAACGGAATTATTTTAAAATTTATTCGTGGAAAAGAAAACATGTTTTACGCTGGAGCATTGTTCAATATACTAGGAATAGAATTTGATGCGATGAAATCACTACTAAAAGATTCGAAAAATTTTGAAGAAAATATAAAAAATGCCAAAGAAGGATACGATTTTGAAAAACGTGAATTAAAACTTGACAGAACCAAAAACAAAATTGAAATGAAACTAATGAACGGCAGCGAAGCCACAGCCATATCTTCGATTAAATCTGGTTTGGATATTTATTATGCATATCCAATGACTCCCGCAACTCCGTTGATGATGGAACTTGGACAAATGCAAACAGATTCTAAAAATAAACACAAAGTAATCGAAGTTGAAAATGAAATTGCAGTTGCTTTAGCCGGAATTGGTTCTTCTGTTGTAGGAAAAAGAGTTATGGTTGGAACTTCTGGAGGCGGATTTGACTTAATGACTGAAAGCTTAAGTTTCGCTGCGATGGCAGAAATTCCGATGATATTTTATTTATCCCAGAGGCCTGGTCCGGGAACGGGAGTTGCGACGTACACTTCTCAGGGCGATTTGAATATGGCGTTACATTCGGGACACGGAGAGTTTTTTAGAATGGTTTTAGCTCCAGGTGATAATGAAGAGTCAATGAAGTTGACAAATGATGCGTTTTATTTTTCGCATAAATATAGAATTCCGTCAATTATTTTAAATGATAAACATTTGGCTGAGGCAAAGAGTTTGTTTGATGAGAAAAAGATTTTGTCTGGATTAAAAGAAATAAAATCAAACGTAAAAGTCGGTGAGAGATTTAATAGCTATGAGTCTGATAAAAAGTTGAATAATATTGCTACGGAAGATGCCGACGTGATTAAGACGAATTTTGAGAAAAGAATGAAAAAACAGAAAGAGATTGAAGTAGAAGCAAGCAAATTTGAACAAGTTAAAATTTACGGAAATAAAAGTTCAAACAACCTAGTTTTTAGTTGGGGTTCGACTAAGGGTGCGATTTTAGATGCAATTTCAGACGATAAATTAGATGTTAAATTTGTTCAGATTTTGTATATGAGTCCGTTTCCAACTAAAGAAGTTTTGACAGAGATAAAGAAGGCAAAAAAGGTTATTATTGCTGAAAATAATTCTGAAAGTCCGTTAAGTAGATTGATTGCAGAGAAAACTGGATTCATAATTGAAGATAAAAATAAAATCTTGAAATATAACGGAAGACCATTTTTTAGTAATGAGTTGGCGGAAGAGATTAAGGGGAGAATGAAATGAAACAAAACTGGGAAACTGCATTGGATAAATTCCTAAAACCATGGATGGAAAATCCAGAAGTGTCTGGGATAATTATTTGTGGAAGTTATATTACCGGAAATCCAACAAAAAATTCAGATATTGACATACAAATCATATTAAAGAAAAATTGCGAATGGAGGGAGAGAGGAAATAAAATTGTGGACGGAATATTAATGGAATATTTTGCAAATCCCCCAGAAAAAATAATTGAATATCTTAATGACGATGAGAAAAGAAGAAGAAAAATAGAGGCTCATATGTTAACAACTGGTAAAATAATATTTGATAAAGATGGAGAAGTTAAAAAACTAAAAGAAATTGCTAAAAATTACTTAAATAAAAAATTTGAAAAAATGCCTTCATTTAAAATAGAATTAAATAAATACCATCTTTTTGATATGGCCGATAATCTTGAGGAAGTTTATAGAAGAAAAACACCAGATTTTGTATTTGTTTACCACACTTTTTTAAAAAATATACTTGATACATATTGTGAATTTCTAGGATATTATTCCATTTCCGAAAATAAGATACTGCGTTTTTTATCGGATAAAAAAGATAAAAAAAAGTATCATATTTCTGATTTTCCAGATAGAAAATTTGTTGCGATGTATCTAGAAGCCATTAAGGAAAAAGATAAATCTAAAATGTTAAAAATATTTAATAAATTAGTAAAACATGTTCAAGATAAAATGGGGGGATTTAAAATAGACGGCTGGAAATTCAGATCTTCTGCTTTGGTGAAAAAATAATGGGAACAATAATAAAAAAAATTGAGATAAATGAGGGAATGAAGAAAATAATAGAAGAGAATGCGATGGGTTTCGCTAGTGTAAATAAAAATGGGAATCCACATAATATTGCGATTGGTTATGTGAAGGTCGTTTCAAAAAATGAGCTTTTGATTTCGGATAATTATTTTGAAGAGACATCGGAGAATATAAAATACAATCCAAATGTATCGCTGGTTGTATGGCGTCAAGACTGGAAAGAGAATTGTGTTGGTTATGAGCTTGCTGGGAAGGCGGAATATTTTACTAGCGGAAAATGGTATGAAGAAATGAAGAAGTTGCCAATTAACGATGGTGCTCCATGTAATGGTGCAATAATTGTGAAATTAAATAAAATAAAGGTGTTGGATTAATGGAAGAGTCTAAAAAAATACGAATTTTTGAAGATAAGAAAGTTCGAACTCATTGGGATGCGGAAAAAGAGGAGTGGTATTTTTCTATTGTAGATGTGATAGAAATCCTGACAGATAGTCCTCGTCCTAGAAAATATTGGTCGGATTTAAAGACAAAACTGAAAGAAGAGGGGTCTGAGTTGTCCGCAAATATCGGACAACTGAAAATGCTGTCTTCTGATGGAAAAGAATATGAAACAGATGTGGCAAACACAGAGCAGATTCTTCGTTTAGTTCAATCAATCCCATCTAAAAAAGCCGAGCCATTCAAAATGTGGCTTGCGGAAGTGGGAAACGAAAGAATAAACGAAACTTACGACCCAGAACTTGCGATAGATAGGGCGATGAAAACTTATCTTAAAAAAGGTTATTCGAAAGAGTGGATTGATCAGAGATTGAAGACTATCGAGATAAGAAAAGAGTTAACGAACGAATGGGAAAGAGTTGGAATTCAGAAGGAAACGGATTTTGCAATTCTTACGAACGAAATCACGAAAGCTTGGTCTGATAAAAGCGTAAAAGAATATAAACAACTAAAGAATTTAAAGAAAGAGAACCTTAGGGATAACATGACGAATTTAGAACTTGTTTTGAATATGCTTGCGGAAGTTTCAACAAAAGAGATTTCGAAAACAGAGAATCCGAAAGATTTGGATGAGAGTGTTGGCGTGGCTAGGAAAGGCGGTTCAATTGCTGGGAATGCGAGAAAAGAAATAGAATCTTTGACGGGTAAACCAGTTGTTTCAGAAGAAAATCATTTGGGTAATGCTAGAAAGAAGGGGGAATTGAAATGAAAAATATTCCCAATCCTGAAAAAGAATTAAATATTATATTTAAAAAAAGACCACTTTTGTTTGGTGGTGGAGCCATGGAGTATTATGGAATTAGAAAAAGAGGGAAAGATGTCGGATTTATTGTCTCAAAACAAGACTTGGAAATGCTAATGAAAAAGTTTCCTTCCATGAAAAAAGAGTTTGAAGGAGACCATGGCGTTATGGTTGGGGATTTTGAATTTTGGGGTTCTTTTTGTTTGTTAGATTATAATTATTTAATTAAAGATAGTAGAAAAGAAGATAATTTTTTAGTTATTTCTCCTGAGAAACTTCTTTTGTTAAAGTCTGTGGGTGTACTTCTATTTTCTAAAAAAAGTACAAAAAAAGTTGTTGATAAATATACTCGAGACGTAAAATTATTATTAAATAAAATAAAGGTGCTAGATTAAAATGAATAAAATATATCTAACATGGGAAGAAATCGGGAAAATGATTGAGGATTTAGTTGTAAAAATTAAAAATTCCGGAGAAAAATTCGATGGAATATTTGGAATACCTAGAGGCGGATTGCCATTAGCCGTGATTCTAAGTTATAGATTCGAAATTCCTCTTTTATTATATCCAACAAAAAATACGCTAGTAGTAGATGATATCAGCGATAATGGTTTTACATTACAAAGAATGAAAAATAAAAAAATCGCAACCCTCTTTTCAACGGATTGGACAATCACAAAGCCAGATTGGTTCGTAGAAAAAAAGAAAAGTCAAGAAGATTGGCTAGTTTTCCCATGGGAGAGTGATGTAGAATGACAACTAATATAATCATTAGAAAAGCGACACTGAAGGATATTAAGAAGGTTAGAGAAATCGCAAATGTTCCTGGTTTGCAAATTTCTGGAGAAGAATGTGCGCCAAGTGAAAAATGGTACAAAGGTTTCATTAAATTTAAGCAAATGTTTTATGTTGCAGAGTCAAACGGACAAGTTATTGGATTTTTAACTGGGGATATAATTAGAGATTTTGGCTATGTTTGGGAATCTGGAGTTTTGCCAGAATTTAGATCGAGGGGCATAGGGAGCCTTTTATTAGAAAAATTTGTTGATGAATGCGAAAAAAAGAAATTAAGATTTGTGGTTTGTTATGGTCACGCAAATGAAAAGACACTTAATTTTTTTAGAAAACATAAATTTATTGAGGGAGGCACTTATAAAGAATTAAGATTGGATCTTAAAAATTTTTAAAATGAAAATAGAACAAATAAAATCTGTTATGAAAAAGTATGGTAAAGCTTGGGAAAATAAAGATACAAATTTGATTTTAGAGTGTTTTACTGAGCAGGGTATCTATCAGGAAAGTCCTCTGAGAAAACCATACAAAGGTCATAAAGAAATTAAAAAATTTTGGGATAATATTGTTGTTAAAGATACAAGTAAAATAAAATTTGGCTTGGGAAAGTTTTGGGTTTCGCAAGATGGACAAACTGGATTTGCTGAATGGAATTGTAAGAATGTTTTTAGAGGTAAAAAGAATTTTATGGTTGGAATAATGATTTTAAAAATGAAAGGAGATAAGATTACATACTTGAATGAGTATTGGAATCAGGATAATTGGTTAAAATGACAACTAAATCAATTCGTACAAACGTAACACCAACTTGGTGTCCAGGATGTTTTAATTTTATGATACTTGCAGGTGTACAAAAGTTTTTGGAAAAACAGATTGCGAGTGGGAAAAAGAAAGACGATTTTGCAATGGTTTCGGGAATCGGATGTCATGCGAAGATTTTCGATTATTTAGACTTGCAAGGAGTTAATTCGCTTCATGGGAGAGTTTTACCAGTTGCTTTGGGAATGAAAATTGCGAAGCCAGAGTTGAATGTGCTTGGTTTTTCGGGCGACGGAGACGCATATGCGGAAGGAATGGAACACTTAATTCACATGGCGAGATATAATTCAGATATAAAATATTTAGTTCACAATAATCAGGTTTTTGCTTTGACAATTGCCGAACCCTCACCCGTTACGGAGAAAGGATATAAAGACAAGACAAATCCTTCGGGAGTTAAATTACAACCGATAAATCCAATAAAATTGATGTTGGGTGCGGGATGTGGATTTGTTGCGAGAGTTTTCGCGGACATTGGTCAAATTGAAAGTGTTTTGGCAGAGGCGCAGAAACATAAAGGATTTTGTTTTATTGAAGTCATACAACCATGTGTTATTTTCCATAACGATGTCGGATATAAAGAGAAGATGTATAATTTACAAGATGCGAAGCACGATAAGACTAATTTTTCTGAGGCGATGAAACGTGCGGAAGAGTTTGATTATAACGGCGTCGGGAAAGATACGAAAATACCGATGGGAATATTTTATCAAGAAAAGAAAGATGTTTTTGAGGAAATGATATGAAAAATAAAATTTTAGAAACATTGACTAAAACGAAAACTAATTTCAATCAAATGTCTAATGAAATTTATAACTTTGAAAAAAAGGCAGGATTTGATAAAACCTCTTCGGAGCAATTAGTAAAATGGCTTGGAGAAGAAGTTAAAAACTATAAAAAAGAAAAATCAAAAGTGAGAAAACAAAATAAACTTATGGATATTATTATTCTAGCAGTCCAAACTTCAAGGAGAGAAAACATGAATATGGACGAGGCTTGGAAAAGATGGTGGTGGAAATCTAGGAAGTATTTGAGTAAATGAATCTATTGTTATTTATTAGTAGTTACAAATAGAAAGGTTTAAAAGATATAAATTTTATGATTCTTGAGACAAAATGGATAATAAAAGGAAATTAACAAGAGAACAATGGTATGCCATGCAAATGAGTGGCCAATGCAGCAAATCAATGAAAAGGTTATTCGCAGAATTAGATAGAATTGAAACACATAGGAGAACAGAAAAAGAAGAAGACTACTCGTGTGATTCAACCCAACTAGATCTTTTGGAACAGAGCGATCCTGGCATCAGACATTATATTCATCAAATAACAAGAACACCATAAATTATCTAACTTACGTTTTTTCCTCATAATTCTTTCTTAGTAAATCATAAAATCGTTTCATCTCGTTTTGGTCCGCTA
>CAZNOS010000022.1:0-13561 GCA_964574775.1 Candidatus Woesearchaeota archaeon
CCCTCATGGAATCAATTAGATATTGCGGTGGCCTTCCGGCAACTTCAATAATCATGATTGCTGTTATTTTTTTTTCTATCATTTTATCTCTTGATGAATAAAATAATTATGACAAAAACAAGAAAGAATGCGAATGCATATATCGCATATTTTTTTATTATCTCGTTTTTTGATTCATATATTATCTTTTCTTTTGCTATATCATTGTCTGAATTTAAGTTTATAATGTTTTCGTTCTGCTGTTCCTCTATATTTACGGGCATGTCTACTATCGAATCTGCGGTTATAATATTGGGTTCCGTCTCTTCTTCTGCTTGAACATCTTCCTCTATCAAATCAGACTTCGTTTCCGTATCCTCTGAATCCTCATTGGAAGACGAATCAGAAATGGATACACACGCTAGGCCTTGCGTTTTAATTTTTTCTACCGTGGCAGGGCCTATTCCAACTACCTTATCTAAATCCTCAATCGATGAGTATGGACGAGTGTCTATTATGGCTTGCGCCTTAGCTGGTCCTATTCCGGTTAATTTATCTAATTCGCTTAATGACGCCGTGTTAATATCCACCTGCCCGTCATTACATTGTGCACTAATAAAATTTATTCCAAGAATCAACACAAGCAAGATCACCAGCTTCATTAAAAAAATCACGCATTAAGAGTATAAAAGTATTCCGATGGCAATCGATGCGTTTACTATAAACCACAGAATATATGTTATTATAATTGGCTTTTCTTTATGGACAAACCCATAAGCAAGCCAAAACAAATTAAAAAATGCCCAAACCGACCAAGACGCAAAAGACAACCCAGCAACGTCGTGATTTACAAAAACATTCCATAGTTGCGGAATCCCCATAACCGGGCCTATTATCGCAATAGCAATTAAAATTTTATCTAAAAAACGTATCCAAAATCTTTTCGACGGATACTCCTCTAGTTTTTTAAAAACTCTTTTTCTTTTACTGATGTGATGTAGTCCTGATGAGTGCATATTAATGTTAAGAGAAAATGGTTTATAAATTGTGAGTTTATTCCACGTCAAACTTTTCTCCGAACTTTTCTTTAAAATCTATATATTGAATTTTCCCGTCTTCGTTCTTGCTACTTATCCATATATTATTGAAAACTTTTGTATTTAACAAAAAAGCACATTTCTCTTTTTCTTCTTTTGACAAGGTTCCATTGAGTTTTGATTCTACACCTATAACGTTATACGTTTTTTCTCCGACGAGCTGAAAGGCGATAAAATCCGGGAAACCAGTTCCTATCGTCATAACTTTTTTAAATGGGTTAAAAATTCTTTTAGCTTGAATTATTTTTTTTATTTCTAAATCTACGTTATTGGGCCACTTGGCTACAATCCATCCCAGCTCTTCCAAATTTTTTCTGACTTTTAGTTCGAAATCTCCGCCAGATTTCTTTGATTTTTTACCCTTGGCGATTTCTGATTTTTTCTTTAATAATTTTGGAACACCTGCTGCATTGTTTTCCCATGTTACTTCATAATCTCCGCTAGATGCCTTATTAATTTTTTCAAGAATTTCCTCCTTTCTTTCTGAGTCCATGAAATACATAGAAAGTCTAGAATTATAAATCTTTACAAGTCTCTAGCTAAAAGGGTTCTTCTATTGTTTCCAAGCGCTCTTTTTTCTGCCTGCTTTATCGTCTCTGCAACTTTTTTTTCTAGTTCCTCGATAAATTCCTCAGAAACTGCTAGCTCGGATGAATCTTTAACGTTTGTTTTAACAATTAAACTTTTTGTCATTTTTTAGCTTTCTTTTTTTCAGTTTTCTTATCTACTGACTTTTCTTCACTGTTTTCTATTTCTACATTGGGTCTCATCAACGGAAACATCACGCATTCTCTTATCGGTCTATTCACGAGGAACGAAAAAAGTCTTTCTGATGTTCCGAATCCACAAGCTGGCGGCATTCCGTACTTTAGTGCTTCGATAAAACTATCGTCGTGTTCCATACTTTCAGAGTCTCCAGCTTCTTTATTTTTTCTTTGTTCTTTGAATCTTTCTTCCTGGTCAATCGGATCGTTTAGCTCAGAATATCCGTTTCCAACTTCGCTTCCTGCAAGAATTACCTGGAATTGTTCTACTTTTCTCGGATCTTTTTCGCTTCTTTTTGCCAATGGAGCGAGTTCAACTGGTTGTCCGACTAAAAATCCTGGACCAGAAAGTTGCTTCCTACAAAACTTCCAAAGAACATCTACAAGTCGCCATTTGTCAACTTTACCATCATATTCGATATTTTCCTTTTTCAAAAATAGTTCTATTTGTTTTTTATCAGCTTTGTAAATATTTATTCCTGTTTTAGACTCAATTAATTTTTCGTAGTCATATCTTTCCCATTTTTTTCCTAAATCAATCTTATGTCCTCGTGTTTCAAAAACCAAAGAACCATTAACGGCCGTGGCAATTTTTCTGTACATTTCTTCTACCAATTTCATTCCGTCCTCGAAATTTGCGTATCCCCAATAAAATTCCATAGAAGTGTAATCCTGTAAATGCTCTGCGTCCATTCCTTCGTTTCTGAAAATTCTACCTATCTCGAAAGTTTTTTCATAACCAGCAACTAATAATTTTTTTTGCCATAATTCACCGACTGAAATTCTTAAAAATACATCTAAATCTAGCGCCTTATGATGAGTTGCAAATGGAGTTGCGGCTGCGCCACCGGCTGCTGTTTCTATTACTGGAGTTTCAACTTCCAAAAATCCTTTTTCAGTCAAAAAATTTCTTAGAGTTGCATAATATTTTTGTTTCTTAATAAAAAGTTCTTTTACTTCTGGATTCATAATAATATCTAAATATCTTTTTCTTAATTTTTCTTCCTCGTCCGTTAATCCCTTAACCTTATCTGGCAATGGAAGAATTGATTTGGTCAAAAGTTGTATTTCTTTCACAAGTACAGAAAGCTCTCCGGTTTTTGTTTTCATTACATTGCCTTTTACACCGACGATATCTCCTGCATCAATTAGAGAAAATATGTCAAAAATATTCTGCGGGGTTTTTTCTGATTGTAACACAATCTGTAAGCTTCCCTTTAAATCTTGAATTTTCGCGAAGGCCAATTTTCCAAAATTTCTTAGGAACATAATTCTACCGGCTATTGCGTGTTCTTTTTTAGAAATTTCTTCGTTTTTTAAATCTGAAAAATTCTTTAAAATAAAATCTGTATGCACTCTTTCTTCCTCAAAATCAAATTTATGAGCGTATGGATTTGACTTAAGTGCTTTTAATTCGTCTATTTTTTTTAATCTTTCTTTTACAATTTCGTCTTCTCTTCCCATGATTTAATGTAGAATTACTAGTTTTTAAGGGTTTTGAGCGCTACCGGAAAAAGCATCCGCTACTTTTTTCAATCTTTCTATCCTATTAGAAACATCATTTACATCAAAAGAAGCTGGTCTATTCGTGTATGATAACATTGTCGGAGAGTCTCTTTCTAATCTTTTTATTTTACCCAAAACCTCTTCTAATTGAGCATCTGTTCTCCTAACTTCTCTTTGAAAATTGCAAAGCTCTGTGGCTTGCCTACGCGTTTGTTCATCTGAATGTTTTCGTACTGGAATATATTGCAAACTATCTGCTATTGGAATTGCTGTCAAGACTAAAGCCATCATCGGCGCAAATCCTTTAGACCAAAATCTTAAGTTCCAGCCAATCATCGCTTTATGTCCAGCAACATGTGCAAGCAAAACATCATTCTTGGTTCTTTCCCTTAGGATTTCAGCGTCTTCTGAAACCATTTCCAAACATTCTGCGACTTTTGAGAAATAAAAACGCTGTAAATAGCCACTTAAATTATTAACACTGAATCTGGTGTTTTCATATCCTTTCCATCCCTTTAAATACTCTGGCGAAAGAAAAAATCCTTTTTTGTCACATTGCAACATTGTGTGCCCGTGACCATGTGCAGTGGCATTTCTTACTCTTTCCATTAATTCTCCCCTTTCCCTCAAGTCTTCAATTACTAAAAGTATGCCATTACTTACGTCGCTAGTGCTTTGCATAACTGGAGTAAGAGATTTTAAGTTATATGCTTCAAAAATTGCATTTGGGCCGTTTTGCTTTGATGTGCGAATTTTTTCATGTCTTTTTTCGACTTCTTCTTCTGAAATATAAGAAGCTTGCAAAAATCTGTTTAAATTGTCATATAAACATTTAGCATGAGAAAAAGATGTTCCCAGTTCTCTAGAAAGAGATTCTCGAATTAATCCTCGGAATGGTCTGGATAGCGTGAGAGTATATTCGTGCCATATGGATATCAAGTCTGCATTATCCATTGAAGTAGATAATTTTTTAGCATCATCTCTTAATCCATCAAGAAAATACTGCATATATTTTTGCCTAGTAGGACTACCTTTACATCTTAAAGATATTTCTTTTACAAGTTCTTCTATTGGTGCGAAATACATAAAATTCAAATTAAAAATACCATTAAAAACCTTTCTATTTGTAACTACTCTCTAGAAACAAACTAAAATCTCATTATTGTGAAATCCTTAAATTCACCAGACCACTTCTTTTCCTCTGGCTTTAAATCCCTTATCTGGGCGTGTGGCGGACCTTTTTTGAGTATTTTGTACATTTCCTCTATTTTTTCTTTATCGCCCTCTACAAGAACCTCTACCTCTCCAGACTCCAAATTTCTTACGTACCCTCTCAGTCCTAATTTGTCCGCCTGATCCTTACAAAACTGTCTAAAAAAAACCCCCTGAACAGTTCCTTGAATTACAAACTTCACTGCTTTTTTCATATTGATTAAAATTGATTTGAGTTTATAAGATTAGTGGTAATTCAGTTCTTTAATACCTAATCTTTTTTTAAGCTTTGTAACCCTTGCTTTTCCGTATTTAGAGTTAAGAGAATTAATGGCCAATATCAACAACTCTTCTTGCGCTGGGATAATGACATTCTCTGCTCTTTTTTGTAAGTAAGATAAGGCGATTAATCTTTGAAGAGTATATTCCGGAAGACCTACTTCTACAAAATCTCTCAGTCTAGTATATTCCCCAAAATGACACAAGTAATTTGTAGCTTCAAGACCCCTACTAAAAGAACCCATGGACTCTAGAATAGTGTCTAAAGAAACTTTGGAATTCGCTAATCCAATTTCCTCAACAGATAGGAGATTTTCTTTACCCATGAAAGAAGTAGTCCTTCTTAGAATTTCTAAATATTTTTCCCTAGCTTTTTTTATCATATTATTAGTTTCAAATTTTTTGCTGATGAGGATAATCTTCTAATTTATATCTAAAAATAGGAAGAAAGATACCATCTACTCTAATATAATTTTCAGGTGTATCTGCTACCATAAAATCTGCCCAAATATCTTGATTGCGGAAGAAGGAACGGATCATTGGTGTTCGCAAAAACATTTGTCCAATTACCAATTTTGAATCCCTCAATTCGCCAGCGAGTTTAAAACAATCATCTAAAGAATAACCACTCTCAACTGGCTGTCTTGCGGTCATATGAGAAACGAATCTAGAGAAATCCCAAAATTCTTTTCCAAACTCATCTCTCAAATCGTAAGAAAATCTTTCTATTTTTTTTCTACGTTCTTTTCCTAAAAAAAGCCACCTTTCCATGCAAACAAAATATATTCTGGGTTTATATTAATTATTGTTCTTGTGTTATAGGTTTAGAAGAAGCATCGGCGATTGTCCAAATAGCAAAATCTGGCTCTTGTAACCATTTATAAAATTGTAAGTTCACTCTTCCTTTAAAATAAATTTCTAAGTAATGATCATCTACACAATTTCTTAAGATAGAACGCGTTGGCTCTGGCAAAGAAGAATCAAGGGGTTCTTTACCATGAGTTAAAAATACCCGTTTGCCATCTGGATAAAATCTTTCGTATTCTAAAACAAAACCTATCTCTTCTCTAGTTCCCCAATCTTTCATAGGAAATCTAAACACTTTTTTATCGTCAATGAAAAAGCTTAAACCGCTTTTTCCTAATTTAAAATCTAAACTCCTGCCCTCTAACTTTTCATTAACTTTTTCTTGTCCTCCTTTTGAGCCAATTACTCTTATGAAAATAGAATCTAAAGAATATTGATCTAAACATTTTCTCAAATGTATAAAATCCATTTCTGGAGGTAAAAAATAATTTTCCATTTTACTTTTCTTGCCTGTCTAATTCGTTGTGAACAATAGTTACGACTTGCGAAGCGAAAAGCATTTTCGGAGACACAGTTATTTTATCGATTCTTTTTAGTAAATGTCTTTTATCGTCTGGAAAACCGTCTTGGTCTCCTAGAATAAAAACTTCGTTTCCAGTTAGTTTTAACTCTCTGATGTCTTGACCTTTTTTATCTAGAAGAAAGATATTTTTTCCTTGCTCGTTTAATTCTTCTACTACAGACTCAAAAGATTTTTTTTCTACAAAACATCCTGGGATGGGGTTTGTAACCTTTCCCTTTTCTTTCGGCGCCTTAAATAATATTTTTTTTATTAAACCGCCAACATCTTTTTTTGAAATCGGTAATTCTGGATGATATTCAATTAGAATATGTATTGGCGGATTTGGTGGTCCATCAAATATTAGATGCATTTTAACATCCTTCCTTATATCGTGCGATAGAAAAAATGTGGCTATTATAACGTTGATAGCAATATCCATTCTTCCTGCTTCCATAAGATTATCTTTAATGAAATTTCCAGCAGTTACTGCCGATTTTGAATAATAAATAAATTCTGCCATGTGAATTAAAGCCATGCGAACATTAAAAGGGTTTGGGTTGCTTTGTTTAGAATCTGATATTTAGTGTTCTACAAAGATCATAATAGATGTCTTGAGGCATAATTGCCTGTTTCATATCTCCACATGTTACCAGGGGCACGTTGTGTTCTTTACTTAATTTTACTGCATTATCGTAAACTCGTTGCATTTTGTTACGGATTGACATTCTTGATCCTTGGCCAAGCCAATCATAAATACTGTTTGCATCTAAAGCCGCATCTATTTCTCCTCTTAATCCTGCTCGCATAAGTCTATCTGCCTTTGCCATGTATCTTCCAATTTTATAAGGGCTAAGTGGGCTTATCACTTCAACTTCTTCTGTACCAATTTGATGTCCTTGAACATAAACGGGTTTTTCTATTTTCCCTCTTTTTATATCACTTACACTATATTTTACACCAGAACACATTCCAACCAACTTGTCAAAAAAACCATTATATCTATGATTTTCATGTCTGATGCCTTCTTCGATACGGCCAATGGCGTAATTATCCAATTGTCTTTTAACTCCACGTATAACAGGATCTGAACAAGCACGAATCTTTCCAAACACCCCATCTGTTAAGTTTTGTTTTTCCATTTTAGTTTATACCTCCTTCCATCTCTTTTCTATTGTTTTTTGTTTTCATTTTTTTGTAAAGCCAATTTGTTTTAATCTTATAATGATAATATATAATATGGCTATATATAATAGTCTCCTCTCAATTGAGAGAATGATTTATATAGTTGAAATTAGTTAGAATATAATGGATACGAATATATTGGAAGACCTTGGACTGACGAACGCAGAAATAAAAGTTTATCTCGCCTTGCTTAAACTTGGCTCTACACAGGCAGGTGAAGTGATTGAAAAGTCGGGAATGCAAAGTTCTGTTGTTTACAGAAGTTTTACAACGCTTATTGATAAAGGATTAATTAATTTTGTTTTAAATGGAAAAAAGAAAATTTATCAGGCAACAAAACCTGAAAGCTTTTATGAATTTATAGACGATAAGAAAAGAAGATTCGCTGAAATTCTTCCCGAATTAAAAAAGCAACAAGAATACTCTAAAAAGGGGGAAAATGCGAGTATTTTCAAAGGAGTTCGGGGCATTAAGGAAGTTTATGATATAATGATTAATACTGAGGGTGGAGAATATTTAACTTTCGGTGGTGGCCCAATAACCTCGGAAATCATGGGCTTAACGTGGTGGCTGAACTTACACAATAGGAGAATTGCAAATAAACTACCATCGCGGCAACTTTTTGATAAAGCCGTAAAAGAAATTGGGGGAAATGAAATTTCGAAAAAGAGATTAACAAATATACGATTTTTTCCTGCCGAATTTGCACAATTCCAAGAAACTGTTATCGTGGGTGATAAAGTTGCTATTTGTGTTTTTTCAGAAGAACCTTATGCGTTTTTAATTGAAGATGAGAAGGTAGCTGAAAGTTATAAAAAATATTTTGAGTTGCTATGGAAACAAGCCAAGGCCTAAAACCCTTTTTTGTTTTTTAAAAATTTGAATAATTGTTCTGACATCTGTGGTTTTGGATTTTCTTTTGTTCCGACGTTAACGTAACGATATGGCAACTCTAAAAATCTAAATTCTTCAAATTGTATTTCTGGCGAGTCGACAAAATTTATTTCTTCAAATCTCTTTCCATCTAGAATTAATTTTGTAGTTAAAACTGCATTATCCGTAGACATTTGTTTTTCTCCGATGTGTCTTTTTTCAACATTCGGCATAAATACAGAAAGTTCTGGTCCGGTTCTTTTTCTTGGTGGATTATCTCCAAGAATTCCTCCAAATATAAAATAGTCGAACTTATTTGCATCCTCTGGTTTTAAAATTTCTTTTGCCTCTGGATCAAGAACACAAAATCTCTTTTCGTCTAAGCCTAATTCAAAAATTCTCTTTTTTTCAGTCTTTCCTATTGATTCTAGGAAAGAGTTTTTTCTTTTTATATTAGTGAACAAAACATTCGCCTTACCGACTATCTTTGATATGTTTTCATATTCGAACCTACACCACTTCCAGAGTTTTGGCTCAAGATGTTCTATAACGAAAATATTTTCCATTATTCGTGTAGGTTTTGAGTATTTTTAAAGTTAGAGCTTGCTGTTTGGGTTGTTACTACTACAGAGATACGCGTGCAAAGGTTTAAAAAGCCAAGACACGAAAAAAATATATGAAAAAAAGATTAATAATGCTAGTGGAGGACGAAGACTTGGTTAGACGTGCAGTTAGAAGAACTATAGAAAGTTATGGCTATGAAGTTGAAGATTTTTCTCATGGATTAAGCGCATTTAAGCAATTAGTAGAACTTAATGCGTGCGGAGATTCAAATCATTATGCACTAATTTTAAGCGACGTAAAGATGCCAGAAATGAACGGATTAGCCTTTGCGTCAGAATGTTCTCGGGTTGCGTCAGAAACGCCATTGGTATTAATGAGCGGATTGGCGTTGTCGGAATATCCCGCAAACGTTAAAGAAGTATTGCTTAAACCGTGCAGAGGCGCAGAATATAAAAGAGTAATAGAAAAATATACCTAAATTTTAATTCTTCTCAGCACTTTCTGCCTGTTGAATTTTTGTTTTATTTTTTTCGAAAAATTCTATTGCTTCTGCAAGTTCTTTATGTGTTTTAGCATATTTATGGATATCCATTTTCTTTTTGTAAGCGTCACATGCCTGCACTAATGCCGTAGCACCCGCATGGGTTCCTTTTGGATGTGCATGAACTCCAGCGCCCATTGTTGTAATAAAATCCATACTGCCCATTACCTCAATAAAGGGTTTTAATAGGGTCGGATTTAGTCCTCCGGAAATTATTGGACAACATTTTTTCATTGCTCTCCATGATTCATCTTGTAATGTGACATGGTGTATCTGGTCTCGATGAGCTAGCTTGATAAACTCCTCGTCGTTTTCTGGAATCTTACCCCAAGACTGATTAAAAAAATGTCCTTTACTCACTAAACTCAAGATATTATTTGCCGCCGTTACATCTTCCTCTGGCGATCCCGCCATTTTTCCGACTCCAGCTGTGCCCGTATGTATTCCTGAAGCTCCTGCTAGCCTTGCAAATTTTGATAATACTAAAACTGAGAATCCAAATGGATTTTCTTCACGAGTGTATGCGCCATGAGATGCTCTGTGGAAATGAATGAAAACTTCTGGGTATCTCCTTCTTAGTGTTTGAACAGCTGTCCATCCGGAAGTAATTCCATCAATTAAAAATGCATAGCTTCCTTTTTCAAAACCCGCTCTCCTGATCATTTCACACCTTTCAATCATAGTATCAAAATCTGCTGCAGAAACATTAAACGAATGAACTTTTTTCTTTCCTGTAATTTTAACAGCGTTATCCATTGCTTCTTTTACGTGAGCGACCATTTTATCGTAAGGACAAAAATCTTGATTCGCCTGCGGCTCGTCATTTTTCACAAAATCACCACCGCCAACCCAAAAATCAAAACACACTTCGGCATATTCTGCAGAGGTCAAACCCATCTTCGGTTTTATGATTGTTCCGAGAATTGGTCGACCATAAACATTTAGATATTTTCTCATATCATCTAAGGTATAGTTTGGGCCATCATACTGTTCTAACATTACTGGCGGAAACCAAACGTCTAATAATTTTAAAGCCGAAACCTCTTTCATTCCCAAGACATTTCCGACTACGTATGTTAAAATATTTTGAACATTTCCGCCTCTATCAAATAACCTCCAAGGATAAGCAATCCAAACTAAACTTTTCTTCAAATCTAATTTATAGACTAGCGCATTCATGTCTCTAGAAAATGGGGTTTCAGTATTAACTTTAAAATTTGTTCCCGTCGATGATTCTGCCGCTACCTCGGCTGCAGCCTGTAGTGTGTTCAAAACTTTTCCAGGCAGAAGATGAAAAATTCCCAACATATATTCCCCGCTTTGTGGGTTTTCTAAATCTAAATTTACATAAGCTTTTTGTTTTTCATTTAAACTTTCAAGAAGTTTTTTAAACTGGTTCCCAGAATTATCACTCTTTTGTTTTTTCACCATCTTTTATAATTTACATAGTCGATATAGGTTTTTAAATTATTCTTTATTGTTTTTATTTGTCCTACCTATTTCCAATCTTATCCTTTCTGCCATTTTCTCCATCTCTTCTGGAATGCCTTTTTTAGCTCTTCTTGGATCTATGTCGTTAGAATTATGTAGTGGGATTAGATGTAAATGCGCATGGGGTATTTCAAAACCATTTACTATGAGACCTATCCTTTTTGCACCTGTTGTCTTTTTTAAAGAGCCCTCTATTTTTCTAGCTATTTCCATAATCTCTACATATTCTTGGTTACTTAAATCAAAAAAATAATCTACGTGTCTTTTTGGTATTATTAAAAGATGTCCTGGATTTATCGGATTTGCGTCTAAAAAAGAATAAAATCTGTCATTCTCCCAAATCCTAATGCTGGGAATTTCTCCTCTTGCTATTTTACAAAAAATACAATTTTCCATTATATTTTATCTAGATCGTAACCCTCTTTCGTATCTTTGATATTCCAGCCTAATGATTTTAATTTTTCACGAAGCTCGTCGGATTTTTTGAAATCCTTGGATTTTTTTGCATTCAATCTTTCTTCTGCAAGAGATTTTATTTCTTTTGGAATATCTAATTTTTCTTGCTCAAATAATTTTAATCCAAAGACTTCATCTATTTTTTTTATCGTTTGATATTTTCCTTCTGCTTTTTCGTCACGAATCAATTCCCATAAAACCGCTAGGGCCTTCGGAGTGTTTAGATCGTCGTTCATTGCTTCTGTGAATTCTTCTAAATATTTTTCGTTTGTTTTTTTGTCGTCGGTAATTTGAGATATAATGTTTTTTAATTTAATATAAGAATTTTTTGCATTGTCCAAAATCTCTAAAGAAAAATCCATGGGTTTCCTATAAAGTGCCGTTAAATTATAGTATCTAAAAACCATTGGTGAATATCCTTTTTCTTCCAGCTCACTTAACATAAATAATCCGCCCTTCGATTTTGAAACCTTTTCACCTTTAAATGTCAGAAAATTTTCATGCATCCAATAATTTACGAATGTTTTTCCAGTCGCTGCTTCCGATTGAGCGATTTCATTTGTATGATGAACTGGTATATGATCGACTCCGCCTGTGTGCAAATCGATTGTTTCTCCAAGGTATTTCATAGACATCGCAGAACACTCTATATGCCATCCTGGGAAGCCTTTGCCCCATGGTGAATCCCATTCTTGCTGGCGCTTGTCTTCTGGTTTTGAAAATTTCCAGAGTGCAAAATCTGTTTTATTTTTCTTTTCTGACATATTAATTCTTTTTCCTGCCTCTAAACCCTCAATGTTTAATTTGGCCAATTTTCCATAGTCATTCAGTTTAGATGTATCAAAATAAATTCCGTCTGATGTTTTGTATATGTATCCGTTTGCTTCTAGTTTTTTTATTAACTCTATCTGTTCTTTAATATGTTCAGTTGCCCAGCTCCATATTGTCGGTTGTTCTATATTTAATTTTTTCAAATCTTGTTCGAAAATACCAAAGTAATAGTGCGAAATTTCTTTTGCGGTTTTTCCTTCTTTTTGAGCTGCTTTCTCCATTTTGTCTTCGCCCTCATCTGCGTCGCTAGTTAGGTGACCTACATCTGTAACATTAATTACCTGCTTTACTTTATAGTCGTTGAATTCCAATGTTCTTCTTAATAAATCTGCAAAAATATATGCCTTCAAGTTGCCAATATGCTGATACCAATAAACAGTTGGGCCACAATTATACATAGTTACTTGCTCTTTTTTAATCGGCTTAAATTCCTCTTTTTTTCTCGTTAGTGTGTTATATAGTTTTAGTACCATGAATTATAGAGAAGAGTGGGGTTTTTAATTCTTAGGATTATATAAAATTATAAATATTCCGATTAAAACTAAAACCCCGCCAATTATTTCTTTTATAGAAGGGACTTCCTGTAGAAAAAATATTCCTAGAACAATGGTTAGAACATAATTAAGTAACGTGAGTACTCCGGCATTTCCTGCCCTTACCTTTCTTATACCAACAAACAATAAGACAAACGCCGCCGTTCCGAACAACACGAGAAAAAATACAAATAAAATATTTGTGAGGCTAATTATTGGTCTTTGAAAGAAAAGAAGCGGTACAAGTAATGGTGCGGCGATTAAATTTTGCCAGAAAGTGAGAGATACACCATTGTATTTTTTGAATGTTTTAGATAGAACATAAACTAGTCCTCCAAAAATAGCTACAAATAAAGAAGCGACTATTCCCAATAAATTTAAATTTGTAGTTGTGTCGTTTTTGTATAGCAAGATGACTAATCCCAAAAAAGATATGGCTATTGCCCATATTGTCTTACTTTTTATTTTCTCATTCAGCAAAATAGACGCCAAAATAGCCATCCAAATAGGCATCGTTGCTTGAATTAGCATCGCTGTTGATAGCGGCAAAAGATAGATTGAAAGATAGGAAGCAATCAGAATTAATCCGTGTATTGCTCCAAAAAATAAAAGTCTACCTCTCTGAGTAGATGGTTTTTGTATAGAATATTTTTTATAAAAGAAAGAAAATAATAATAAAAATATTGCTGCAAGAAAGACTCTTGCAAATGCAAGATTATAAACTCCAAAACTTTCTACATATCTAACAAATATATACATAAAAGAAAATAAGACTTGTGCAATAATAATCTGAGAATATCCAAAAGCCTCTTTTTTCATATTACTCCTCAAATCTTCAAGATTTTAAACTTTCCGTCCATCGCACTTCCGGTGTTGTAGATTAT
>CAZNOS010000023.1:0-13136 GCA_964574775.1 Candidatus Woesearchaeota archaeon
GCAAACGAACTAGAAGGAAAAGTTTTCATGACAAGCGCTGCCTGCATGTCCGTTTTAGCGGATGGACTCAGCTGGGCAAATGCAAATCCACAGAGAATCACAAGAGACGCTGCAGATGCAAATAACATCGTTGTTCTATCTTGTCAGGTTACAGATTTAGCAACACTAAATGATTTTAGAACGCTAGAAAGATACCATGCACAATTCCCAGATAAAAAATATTTTGCAAGCGGATGTTTAGCCAAAAGAGAAGATATTATTCTCCCAGACTTTGTAGAAAGATTAGAAACACCGAGAGCCAACTATCAATTTTTATCAGACCGGACATTGGTACATTTTGAAAAACCGTTTTGGGTGAAAGACTTCAAAGAAACCGATGGAGAAAAAGATCAAGGACATTTATTTAGAAATATGTATCCGTTAAGAATTGGAAAAGGATGCCCAAACAAATGTACTTACTGCACTATAAAAATGACGAGAGGAGCGTTTGAAGAATTAGACACTGGCAAACTAGAAGAAGAATTCGTAACTTTCGATAACGTACTTTTAGTTGCAGACAATCCACTCGCTCATCAAATAAAAGAATGGTATGCCCTCGCAAAAAAACACAATAAAGGATTTTCTATAAGAAACGTAGAACCAGGAACAACGGTTCAATGCAGAAACGAACTCTTGGATTTAGCTGACAGAGGATTGCTAAAAACATTTCATTCACCAATTCAAAGTGCAGAACCATCTGTTTTAAAAGACATGAACAGAAACGTAGATGCGACGATGCAAACAATGCAAATTGCGGCACAACTTCAAAAAAAAGGAGTTTACATTGCCACGAATATAATCATAGATTACAAAAATTTCCCACAAGATTTCGCACCAGTCTACCAACTTTACGATTATGTAAGTTGGAACCCACTTTGGGATAGAGTTTGGGATAGGCAAAAAGCCGAAGAAAGATTTGAAAAATATCTCGGAGCCGGAGCAGAAACAAATCCGACACTTATGAAAATAAAGGAGCTAGAGATAAATGGAAGATAAAAAAATAATAATACTAAAAAGAAAGCAATCTGGACTAAATGGTCAGATGCGTATACTTGGAAGGAATCCACAAGTTTATGATTTCAGAAATACCAAAGATTTACAGAGCCTAAATTTTTCTGACTATTCTCCTGACATCTGGTTTATCGAAGGAACAAATCACAACTATCCTTTTTTAGAAACATCAGAAAAACCAGCAATAGTTTCAGCATATTTTGCACATCATTTTAAATATTCCTGCATGGGAGAATCAAGCTCTGACCCGCAATATGTTGCATTCAGATCTAACATGGATAATGTTGATAAAATTGCAGAGATAATAGCAGATAAGGGTGGAGAAAAAATCGCCATAGGCCTAGCAGTCAATCCAAGAAAAACAATAGAATTCGCCGTTGAGAGTAGAACCGCGAGTTTAGAACAAAAAGTTAGAGAACTAATGGCTTTGCCAAAAAAAGAACAAGAAAAAGAAATTAGAAGTTTACTCAACTACAGAATTGGAGGTCAATCATGAAATACATAGAATGCCCAGCAATATATGAACCAGACAAAAAAGAACAATCGATTTTTCTAGCTGGAGGAATAAGTAACTGCGCTGACTGGCAAACTACACTAGTTAATCTACTTAGAGATACAAACTTAACATTATTAAATCCGAGAAGAAAAAACTTTGCGCTAAATGATTTAGAAATGGAAAAACAACAAATAGAATGGGAATATGAACACTTAGTAAAAGCCACAGCCACATCATTCTGGTTCCCGAAAGAAACACTATGTCCAATTACTTTATATGAACTAGGAAAACAAAGCGTCGGAAATAAACCACTTTTCATAGGCGTACACCCAGAATATTCAAGAAAGAGAGATATCAACATTCAAACAAAACTTATAAAACCAGAAATAGTCATCGCAAAAAGTCTAGATGAACTAGCTAAACAAATTAAACTTTGGAGTAAAAAATGAAAAAGATAAAATTAGCAACAATGAATCCAGAATTAGTCACAAGAGAAATCGGAGATTTTTTAATAAAAGAAATAACGGAAGAAGGAAAAATCGGAGGAGTTCTTGGATTAAGCGGAGGGGTTGACTCGACGTGCACAGCCGCACTAGCAAAAATAGCTTTTGATAGATATAATCTAGCAAATCCAGAAAAACCACAACTCGAATTAGTTGGATATTTACTTCCTTCCAAATTAAATTTAAAAGAAGATGAAGACGATGGAAGAAAAGTTGCAGAAAGACTTGGAATAAGATATCAACTAATTAACATCGAACCGCTTGTAGAAGCAAAAACTCGAACGCAACCAGACGTAATGGCGATTCAATTCCATAAAGGAAATCAAATTTCAGAAATTAGAGCTGGAGTCTTACACGGACAAGCCGCTCTCGAAAATAAAATCGTACTTGGAACCGGAAACAGAGACGAAGATTTTGGTGTTGGATATTATACTCTATTTGGCGACGGAGCGGTAAGGGTTTCTCCAAACGGAATGCTTCCAAAAAGATTAGTCAGAGAACTGGCTAAGTATCATGGTTTTGGAGATTTGGCTTATAGAGTTTCATCCCCAGGACTCGAACCAGGGCAAACTGCATTCAAAGATTTGGGATATAAATACGAAGTAGTTGTTGAACTATATGGAAACGGATTAGAACAAGGATTTTCAAGAGAAGAACTTTTAACACACCCGCAAATAATTGCAGAAGCTAGAAAAAATATTCTTGAATACGAACAATCATTTAATTGTAGAAAATTTAATTCTGAATTTGATTTAATTAAAGACATCGAAAGAAGAAACAGAATTGCCATCGGCAAAGCAAGAGTTATATCACCGCCAATAGCTAAAATAACATTGGAGTACGAATAATGACAAAAACATACAAAAATCCCGCAGCGACGGCAACGATCATATTTGAAAGAGACGGAAAACTAGCACTCGTTAGAAGAAAACACAAACCATATCGCGGAATGTTAGCCTTTCCAGGAGGTTTTCTTAATTGCGAACAAGAAACACTTGAAAGAACCGCACAAAGAGAATCCGGAGAAGAAATGCATCTTAGGGTTAGACAAAAAGACCTATACTTATTATGTGTTAATTCGTCTCCAAAAAGAGATCCAAGGGGACACGTAATCGACCATGTTTATGTTGCAAAAGAATTCACCGGAAGGGGAAGAGCGGACGACGACGCAGAAGAGCTATTGTGGATTCCAATTCGTGAAGTTCCAAGACTAGCTTTCGATCACTATAAAGATTTTAAAATGTACTTAGAATGGAGAAAAACATATGGAAAATAAAATGAAAGATTTAATAAAGCAAAATAATGAATCACAGGAGATGAAAAATGACTAAATATTTTAAAGATTGGAATTTATTTGAAAAAATCTGGCTTTTTGCATTTACAGCTATAAACATTTATTTATTTTTTGCATGGCACGACACGTGGATTGGACTAACTGCTTCGTTAACTGGAATGCTCTGTGTAGTTCTAACAGCTAAGGGTAAAATGTCTAGTTTCTATTGGGGACTAATAAACATCCTCGCTTATTCGTATGTGGCATATCAAAGTGCATATTATGGAGATGTAATGCTAAACATGCTTTATTTCCTACCGATGACATTCGTTGGAATTTACTATTGGAAAAAAAATCTAAGTAAAGAAAATGAAACCGTCATTACACGAAGATTAGGCTGGAAAAATAAAATATCCTGGTTTGCAATTTCATTAGTAGCGATATTCATTTATGGACTATTATTAAAATGGATGGGTGGAACATTACCATTTGTAGATTCGCTTACAACAATCTTTTCGATAGTTGCAACAATAATGTTGAATAAAAGACTGACAGACCAGTGGATTTATTGGATAATGGTTGATGTATTTTCTATAATTATGTGGGCTTATATATTCATGAGAGACGGAAATCAAGTCAGTATGCTAGTTATGTGGTCTGCATTCTTGGTTAATGCAATCTACGGTTATTATAACTGGAGAAAACTCGAGAGTAAAAACCATGGAAAAAAGTAAAACAGTTGGATTCATAGGCGGAAAGTTTTTACCATTTCATCTAGGACATGTATATGTTATTTTGGCAGCATCTAATTTAGTTGATGAACTTTACGTTGTACTTTCATCTTCTAAAAACAGGGATAAAGAATTGTGTGATAGAGACGGAATAAAATATATCCCCGCAGAAGTTAGATTATCTTGGATTGGAGAGTTTATTAGTGACTTGGAAAACATAAAATTAATTCACATTGAAGATGATCACTGGGATGCGGATTACGACTGGGAAGAAGGCGCAAATAAAATTAAAGAAGCAATAGGAAAACCAATTGATTATGTATTCAGCTCAGAAACAAGCTATAATGATTTTTTTAATAAATACTATCCCAATTCAAAGCATGTTGTAGTAGATGACAAAAGAAAAACGGTTACAATTTCCGCAACTGAATTAAGAAAAAATCTTTATGACCATTGGGACAAGTTACCAAACTGTGCCCGGGCTTATTTTACAAAGAAAATAGCAATTATCGGAACTGAAAGCTGCGGCAAAACAACTCTTGCAAAAAAACTAGCCAAATTTTATAACACAAAATATTTTCACGAAATTGGCCGGGATTTCTCTGAGAAATATTCAAATCAACTCACTGACGAAATGTTTAATTTCATCGCTATGGAACATATTATACTACAAAGAAAAAAAGCAGAAGAAGCCAATAAAATATTATTAGTCGATAGTGATGCTGTTGTAATGCAATACTATCTTGACATGTACTTTAATGGTAAAAAATCAAGTCTAATTGACGAAATAATAAAATTACAGGATTATGATTTAATTCTTTATTTAGAGCCAGATGTAAAATGGGTAGATGATGGATTAAGATTTTCTGGTGCAGACGAAGAACGAAAAAAGAATAATGAAAAACTGAAGCAGATGTACGCAGAAAGGGGAATAAAATTCGTAACTATAAACGGAGACTATTCGGAAAGATTCAATAAATCCAGAGAATTAATTGACAATCTATTCGTTAATACAAAACTAAAATGATAAAAAAAATACTAGTTATTTACAGTAATAAAATATCTAAAACGCACCTAGATACCATAGAATCTGTAAAAAAAATTTTAGAAGAAGAAAAATGCGATTTCGCTTTTATTGATGCAGAAAATATCGATGAAAAAGCACTAGAAAATTACGACTTAATTATTACGCTCGGCGGAGACGGAACTTTCGTTAAAGCATCGAACTACATAAAAAATCAACTTATCTTAGGCATAAACTCCGACCCACAAACAAGCGAAGGCGCCCTCAAGAGTATCTTTTCTCATGATATCGAAAAACTTAGAGATGTATTACATGGAAATTATAATATAATCGAAAGACACAGAGCTGAAGTTTTTTTAAACGGAAAAAAACTAAATGAAATTGTATTGGCTGTAGTTTTTGTTGGAGCAGCTTCACAATTTCACTCATCTAGACACATAATAAAACATAACGGGAAAGAAGAAGAGCAAAGAAGCTCTGGAGTTTTAATAAGCACTGGAAGCGGTTCAACTGGATGGTTCAAATCTGCAGGCGGTAACGTATTTCATCACGGTGAAAAAAATATCAAATTTATAGTTAGGGAACCCTATCATGGAAATAGATTATACAAACCAACAATACTTTCTGGAGATATTTTGCAAGACGACAAAATAGAAGTAATATGCAAAAGAGATTTTGGAAGTGTCTTAGCCGCAGACGATATCGTATATCAATTAAAAAAAGATGACAAAATAGAAGTAAAAAACTCAGATCAACCACTTAGGGTTATTGTACTAAAATGAAA
Source organism: Candidatus Woesearchaeota archaeon (assembly GCA_964574775.1). Taxonomy (GTDB): domain Archaea; phylum Nanobdellota; class Nanobdellia; order Pacearchaeales; family GW2011-AR1; genus CABMGO01. The sequence goes on from CAZNOS010000023.1 coordinate 5,862, forward strand.
ATCGCTATTTTTGGAGGAAGTTTTAATCCTGTACATAATGGCCATTTGCAGGTTGCAGAAGTAATTTTAAAAAAGAACATAGTTGATGAGGTTTGGTTTATTCCTTGTGGCAACCATGCGTTTGATAAAAACCTGATTGAGGGTCAAAAAAGGTGGGAAATGCTCAATCTTGCGACTAATGGAAATCCTCGGATGAAAGTTCTTGATTTGGAGATTAAATCAAAAGAGAAGAGTTACAGTGCGAAGACTATAAGGGTTTTGAAAGAGGAGTTTCCATTTGACTTCTTTTTTATTATTGGTTCTGACAATTTAAAGGATTTGGAAAAGTGGAATAATTTCGAGTATTTAAGAGACAATGTAGAGTTTATTGTCGTTCATAGGCAGGGGTATGAAATCTCAAACAGCTGGGGAATTAAAATGAAACTCGTTGAGTTGATTAGTAATCTTTCTTCAACGCAGGTTAGAGATAATTTGAAAAATAAGAAGAGCATTTCGGGATTGGTGCCCAAGGAAGTAGGCGAGTATATTGTAAAAGGAGGGCTATACAAATAAAATGGCTGGCAAGGTTATCGGATTATCTTTTCCGGAGACAATGTTGAATACTCTCTTGATTACTTTTCGTGACAGAGTGATTTTATAAAAAAGACTTTCGAGGCAAGGCCATAAACATTTGTTCCTGCTCAATATGGAAAAATAGGGGAAATATTTAAAAGGACATTATTACGTTTATTTTCATGACAAGATTATTAATTAATGGTGCAGCGGGAAGAATTGGACGAGGAGTAACAAGAGAAGTTACAAATTTGATGATGGCAAGGACCAATAATAGGAATGGGCCATACTTAATTGCTCTGAATGATTTAGTAAGCATAGACGATTTGGTTGAGATATACGCTTCTAGGGATCCGGTTCATGGTATTTATGATTGGAGAGTTGAAAAAATAAGTGAAAATACTTTGACAATTAATGGGCTTCCTTTCAGGTATACAAGAGAAAAAAATATTTCTGGAGTTTTGAAGGATAATGGTATCGAAATGGTTTTAGAATGTTCTGGATTTTTTGGTGACCCTAAAGTTAAAGATCCAAGTATTAAGTTGGGGCCGAAAGACAATCTCGCAAGAGGATTTTTAGATGCGGGTGTGAGAACAGTTATACAAACTTATCCGGCAAAAACTGCGGATATAAATATGATAATGGGAGTTAATCACGAAGCTTATGATTCTGAAAAACATAAAATTATTTCAAATGCCTCTTGTACAACAAAGGCATTATCAGTTCCTTTGCAAGTTCTTTTGGATAACGGAATTAATGTCGAGGTTTTGTCTATGGACACGACACATGCTGCTACTGCATCTCAAAAAACTTTAGAATCAGTTAGTCAAATTGTAACTCATGCAACCGGAGCTGCAAAGGCAACTGGTTTAGTAATTCCTTCATTAAAGGGAAAGATGGCGGGCATGTCCTACAGAGTCCCAACTTTAGATGGAAGTTTTGCTAATTTATATTTTGTTGCAACATCAGATGATGAATTGACTACAGAAAGAATTAATGACTTAATCAGAAAAAATGTTTCTAATCCTAAATATGAGGGAAGGTTGGGCGTTTTTGAAGGTGAAGATGCTGGAACTTTTGATATTGTTGGAAGAAGAGAAAATGCGGTTGTGATTCCGTCAAAAACAGTTGTTTTACCACTGTCGTTCGCACCCGAAGGAAAGAAGGCTTCTCTAGTTACTTTAATTTCTGGTTATGATAATGAGTTAGGTTCTTCTGTTGATCCTGTTTTGTTAGCTGATTATGTTGCTAGAAAAGGTTAAGCTAATTGATACCAAAAAAAATTGAAGACTACATAAGAGAACAAAAACTTTATCTATAATTATTTCTCGCCAGCAAGAATAATATTTGTTTGTGGATAATCTACCTGCACTAGATTTTTGTTTTTCAATTCATATAAAGTAGCTCTCGGCTTATACATTTTTTCTATAATATGCTGGCTTTGGAAAGTTTTTGAGCCTTCAACTATTTTAAACCCTATTTTTCCCAATTCTTTTTTCCAATCAGGAAAAGACCAAAAACCAAACTCTTCATGCATTTCACTTTGCCAATTATCAACATAAGTCATTTTGCTCAAATACTCGTAAGCATCCTGTATCGTTAGTTGTATTAAATCTTTATTATCTACTAATATTTTCTCAAAATGTATTTTTCTTGGAATAAAATCTTTTGCAAATCTAAAAAACTTTTGATATGTAGATAATTCTTTAATATCCCCGGATTCTTTTCCATCCTTTTGGTTTAATTCTAAAAGAATCATTTTTTTAGGATTTTCCGGACCAATAACATCTCTAATTATTATTCTTCCGCCAGTAGTAAGCTGATCAAATGTATTCTTCAAAACTTTTATTAAAGTTTTTTCTCCAATATACGAATATATTTCATGAAGAACAGAAGAATAAATAAATGTATTTATCATATTTTCTTTAAAGTTTTGATCGGTAATATTTCTTCTATAAAAAAAGACAAACGCATTTCCATAATCCTGCATTTTACAATATTCATAAAATTTCCTTGTTGCTTCTATACCAATTATATCAGATTCGGAAAATTCCTTAGATAATAAATTAATCAAAGCTCCCGTTCCACATCCTGCATCCACGATTTTACCCTCGACAACAAACGGTTTTATATCTTCGAACTTAAATTTCATATTCTTATCCATCCCAACAGCATACGTATTATAATCTCTAGTCTCAGTAATATCTGCGTCCTCATTCAATAAGGAATCCGAGAAAAGTTCTTGAATTAAATCTCCCAAATTATATTCCAAATAAATATCCTGCGTTGCCTCCGCCGCTTTTACTTTCCACGCACCATCATGCCTCCAATTTTTTCCAGATTTTACGAGTAAATCAATAATCTCGAATGGTCTCAAATCAGAATATTTCTCATTTTTTCCCTCAATTAATTCAACTAGTAAATTAGAAAATCCTTTTTTCTTAAATAAAGAAATCACTTCAGGAGTAGAACACGCCAAAATAGTATTTTCTGGAGTAAGCTTCTCTCCGCTTTGATAAAATATTTGACTCAGAATATAATCAGCAAATTTTTCAGACTTTGGAGCATCTGGTATTGGATAAATTTTTGTTTCACATGGAAAATCTTGAGTAAATTTTGAAATCATCATAGATCTGAGATAAAGAGGTACCGGATTTCTTCTCGTGTTCTCGTGATTTGCAGACGTAACCGCAAATATGATTTTATCAACTTTTTTACCATAAGCCCCGTCATTTATTAGATTTTTTAGATACTGATGTTGGAATTTCGTCAACATATGATGCCTTCCTGGAAAAAGAACAATAACCATTATACTAGTCGTTTAACAAGATTTAAATATCTTATTGTTTTATTAACAATATGGAGTTTAAGGACTATCCTAAACCTGCAGTTACTGTCGACATAGTAATTTTTACTGTTGAAAACAATGATCTCCAGGTTTTATTGGTAAAAAGAGGAGTTGAGCCAGCAAAGGGAATGTGGGCATTGCCCGGAGGCTTTGTTAAGATGGATGAATCTCTTGAATATGCTGCCAAAAGAGAACTAGAAGAAGAAACAGGAGTTAAGGATGTTTATCTTGAACAATTATATACATTTGGCGATCCAAAAAGAGATTCTAGAGGAAGAGTAATAACTATTGCCTACATGGCCTTAATTAATTCTGACAAAGTCAAGCTTCGGGCAACTACAGATACAGTAGATGTTAAATTTTTCTCTGTTAAAAAAACGTCTGATGTAGCATTTGATCATTCGAAAATAATAGATTACGCCATTAGAAGATTGAGGTGGAAATTTGAATATACTACAGTTGCATTCTCTCTTCTTCCAGATAAATTTACATTGAGTCAACTTCAAACACTATATGAAAATGTTTTTCAAAAGAAACTAGACAAAAGAAATTTCCGGAAAAAAATACTTTCTTTAAATATTTTAGAGGAGCAAGAAATACAAACAGAAGTTTCACACAGACCACCGCAACTATATTCTTTAAAGAAAAAAATTGGAGAAGTTGTCGAAATATTTAAGTCGGGAAATTAATTCTTATTTTGTATCAAATAAATCTCATCGCCCTTATAGCACGTTGGAATTTTTATACCAACCTCTTGACCCTTCACGGCCTCTGCAATCGAACTACCATCAATCTGCATACTTTCTATCTTACACCTAACCGAGCCAATTTTCTCTCCAATTATGTAAACTTCATCACCTATCTTCAACGGACCAAAACTCATTTTTACCAACGCAACTCCTAATTTATCATAATATTTTTCTACTTTTCCAATAAAAACTTTTTTCTCAGTTTGCTCACCAGAATCAGAACTCGTAAAATCATCTGAAGTTGGCATTTTCAAATAAAACCCAGAAGAAAAACCCCTATTGTAAACTTTCTTTAATTCTTCAAGAGATTCATCTATTTCTTTCTTAGATAATTTCTTATCAAGAGCTTTTCTGTATATAGCCGTAACAACCGAAACATACTCCGGATTTCTATTCCTACCTTCTATTTTAAACGACGTTATTCCAGCGTTCTTCATCTGCTCTATAAACGGCAACGTACAAAGATCTTTCGCAGACATTACTCTATTATTTTTCAAAACCAACTCATTTCCTTCGCAACCGATTTCTTTCACGCTATACGCCCTTCTACATGGATGAGTGCACTCTCCACGATTAGCTGATTTATTGTGTAAAAATTGAGACATAAAACATCTTCCCGACTCAGAAACGCACATCGCCCCATGACAAAAACATTCTATCGGAATTTTAATTTTTTTAGAAATCTCTTTTATTTGTTTTAAAGAAAGCTCTCGTGCTAAAACAAGTTTCTGAGCACCCAACTTCTCATAAAACTTTGCAGCCTGTGCATTTGATATACTTGCCTGCGTAGAAACATGAAACGGAATTTTATACTTTTTACAAAGATTAATCACTGACATATCCCAACAAATTATAGCGTCAACCTTGCCCTTAACAGACTTAACGATTTTTTCAATTTCGGACAATTCGTTTTCATATACGATTGTGTTTAGCGTCAAATACATTCTGACCTTCTTATCTCCAGAATTACACATCTTTCTCATTTCTGGCAAATCTTTTATGGTAAAATTTTTAGCAGTCGCACGCATATTAAAATCTTGTAATCCGAAGTAAACTGCATCGGCACCAGAGCTAATTGCCGCAGCTAGCATAGGAAAATTTCCGACAGGACTCAATAATTCGTATTTATTTTTCATAATTATTTCATGAATAAAGTTGTTTTAAATTTAACTTATTATCCAAATATTGTAGTAACTTCAAAGTTACTCTAAAAGAAAGATTTATAAAGCTATAACGAGTATAGAAAATATGACAAATACTCTGTCTCAATTCGAAAAAAACGTAGGTATCAGTTTTAGTTATGTAAAAAAAGATATCTTATCTGTCAATGATTCCGTATCAGATTTACACGACGAAATACAACATTTAAGCTTAAATCAAGCTATGCTTGTAGAAAAAATTGCAAAACTTGAACAAAAATTAACAGCTAAAAAAGCTAAAACACCTAAGAAAAAAATTGCAAAAAAAGTCGTTGCAAAAAAGAAAGTAGTTTCAAAACCAGCAAAGAAAATCGTCAAGAAAGAAACGATAACATATCAATAATTCTAAAAATGAACGCCGAAACAACACATAAAATATATCTTGGTTCACGAATTACGAAATTAGCATTGGACGAAACAGGACAATTTTACGATCAAAAAGACGAAAGAATGACTAGACCCTTAAGAGTTACTCCGATAAAAGATGGATTAAATGCGTTTTCACTTTTCAGACACCAACAACAATATGGTCCAAGTCGTGAAGAAGAAATAAATTATGAAGTCGCTGGACTAGCTTTATGTTTAGCAACAGAAGAGCAAATTTTAGCAGGACAGATTGGCGCTAGGACAAATGAAAAATCAGATACTATAGCTATTGATTTTTATAAAATACACACCTTAGGATAAAAATTAATAGTTAACGAAAACCAAATCTTTTTAAACCAATTCTGATAGAAACTACTAAGCCTTAATAGTATAGTAGTTAGTACACTAGCCTGTCGCGCTAGGGACCCGGGTGCGATTCCCGGTTGGGGCGTATTACCTTTGTGGTAAATTTTAGGGCGTACTTTTTTATTGATTTATCGTTGGCACTTGTAATTTATGAAATATATAGAATTCCTATTTTTGAGCCAATTTGTGACGTCCTTAACTGGGCGTCGCACCAATATAACGGGGCTTAGGGTATCCTTTATTTGAGCTAATTTTCCTTAAATATTCTTAAAACAAATAGAGTTCCATTTTTCTTAGAGCTAATTTCTTTTTCTAGTTCTTTAGAGTCCCTACAATAAGCCAACTTATAGCTAAATTTAGATCGTTTTTCTTTAAGTTGTGGGAATTCAGAAAATAATTCCTTTTTTAGCATTAAAGTATTCCAAGCTTGAAAACTTTCGCTATAATGTACTTTCCCTTCAATTTCTATTATTTTTCTAGGTACTAAGGCCTTGTTTGTATCTTCCATTTGATGTGAATCATCTCTTTTCCACATCACCTTTAATGGTTTCTCCTGAGAAAAATACTATATAAACAAGCCCTTGATAAATTTTGTAAATACATGCAAAACCTTTTAAATTACGCATTGTTTTACAAAACATGACAGATGACACTGACAAGTTAATTCTATTCGAGCTTTTACAAGATTGTCGACAGCCCCTAGCTAAAATTGCAAAAACCGTTAAACTTTCTCAACAAAGAGTTCATTATAGAATAAAAAAACTCGAAGAACAAGGCGTGATAAAAAAATATGCTATAAATCTTAACTATCCCAAACTAGGATATAGCCGGCATTCGCTTTATTTAGATTTAATGTCTATCGACGGGAAAGAAGTAGATAAATATCTTAAACATATCACGGATATTAATGAAGTAAGCTGTTGTTATATGCTTCACGACGTTTCAGAATGGAAAATGTATATTTCGGTTTGGACAAAAAATATCGAAAGATACGACGAGATTCAAACTAAAATAATTTCTAAGTTTCACAAACACATAAAGAATTATATTTCTTTTCAAAGCATCAAATCTTATACATCCTTTGTTGCAGGAATGCTTAACCCAAAAAAGAAAGCTAAGTGCGACATTAAAGGCAATCCAGAAAATATTGAGTTAAAATCTCTCGATTGGAAAATAATAAATGAACTTAGAAAAA
>CAZNOS010000024.1:0-12856 GCA_964574775.1 Candidatus Woesearchaeota archaeon
AATAATTTTTTTAAATAAAATTTGTGATGATAGTTCCCGTATGACAAAATATATTATAGTTACGGGTGGAGTTATTTCTGGTTTAGGTAAGGGTGTTTTAGCTGCGTCTATAGGAAAATTGATTTCTTCAGAATACAAATGTGCAGTTGTGAAATGTGACGGATATTTGAACGTTGATCCTGGGACGATGAATCCAGTTGAGCACGGAGAGGTTTTTGTTTTAGATGATGGGACTGAATGCGATATGGATTTTGGGCATTACGAGAGATTTATTGGCACGGCGTCTAAGGGAAACTGGAATATAACGATGGGGAAAATATATAGAGCGATTTTAGATAAAGAAAGAAAGGGTGAATATCTTGGTAAAACTGTGCAGTTGATTCCGCATGTTACTGACGATATAAAGGCTTGGATAAAGGGAGTGGGTGTGCAAGAGAAAGCGGATGTCTTGTTTGTTGAAATTGGGGGCACAGTTGGAGATTTAGAAAATGCTTTATATCTTGAGGCGGTGAGGCAGCTGGCGCACGATGTTGGACACGAGAATGTTTTATTTATTCATCTTTCTTATGTGCCAATTCCGTTCGGAGTTAATGAACAAAAATCTAAACCGACGCAGATGAGCGTGAAGCTTTTGAATGAAATTGGAATTTGGCCAGATGTGGTTGTTTGTAGATGCGAGGAATATTTGGAGGAAAAAATAAAGAAAAAGATTGCGTTGTTCTGTAACGTAGATGATGATTGCGTGTTTACAGGGAAGGACGTTGAATCAATTTATTTAATTCCTAGTGAGCTTGAGAAACAGGGTTTTGTAAATGTTTTAGAAAAAAAATTGGGACTAAAAGTTTCTTGTAGTAGTTGTGATGGCTGGAATGTTCTTGCGAAAAGAATGGTCGACGGAGAATCGAAACGTGTTGTGAAAATTGGAATTTGTGGGAAATATACTAAGCTCGGAGATTCTTATGCGAGCGTTGTTGAAGCTATAAAACATTCGGCGGTTAATTTAGATGTTAAAGTAAATGTTGATTTTATTGATAGTGAAAAAATAGAACAGGGAGAAAATATTTCTGAATTGCTCAGGGGTTTTGATGGGGTGATTATTCCAGGAGGATTTGGAAATCGTGGATGGGAAGGTAAAATAAATGCAATAAAATATTTAAGAGAAAATAAAATTCCGTTTTTAGGAATATGTTTGGGATTACAATCTGCCGTCGTTGAATTTGCGAGAAATGTTTGTGGATTGAAAGATTCTGATTCTACGGAAATGAATCCAAATACGAAAAATAAAATTATTACGTTAATGGATGGTCAGAAAAACGTTGTGGATATGGGTGGAACGATGAGGCTTGGTTCGTGTAAAGCGATTTTGAAAAACGATTCGGTCGTGGCTTCGCTTTATAATTCGGATGTTGTTTTTGAAAGGCACAGACATAGGTATGAAGTAAATCCTAATTTTCATAATGTTCTTGAAGAGTTTGGGCTTGTGCTTTCGGGAAAGAGCGAGGACGGAAAGCTTGTTGAGTTTATAGAAATAAAGGAGCATCCGTTTTTTGTGGCAACGCAATCGCATCCAGAATTCAAGAGTTCGTTGATAAAACCGGCGCCGTTGTTTTACGGATTTCTTGGGGCTTGCGTTAAGTAAAGATTATATTTCTATAATAATTTTTATGACTGGATGGTAAGAAAATATAAAGTTATATCCTCGATATTTATTAATTCAAAACATTTATATATTAATTTATTGTTTATTCCACATGAAAGATGAGTATGTTTTTTTAATTTTAGGATTATTGGTTTTATCTGCGGGTTTTGCTTCGACTGGTTGGTTTTCTGACACGTGGAATACAATTACTGGAAATGCCGTCGTGACTTATTGTACCTCTTTTACTTATTCCGAGTGGTCTGCTTGCGTTAATAATCAACAAACAAGAACTCTTATTTCTCAATCTCCACAGGGCTGTACTATTTACGTGAAGCGTCCACCAATTTTAACTCAAACTTGCTCCGTTACGTCTTATTGTACTTCTTTTACTTATACTGATTGGTCTGCTTGCGTTAATAATCAACAAACAAGAACAATTGTTTCTCAAACTCCCCCTGGTTGTTCTGGTGGAAATCCAATATTAACTCAACCCTGTTCTGTTACGTCTTATTGCACATCCTTCACTTATTCCAATTGGTCTACGTGTGTAAATAATCAACAAACAAGAACTCTTATTTCTCAATCTCCCTCGAGATGTAGTATTGGAGATTTGATTCCTGTTTTAAATCAAAGCTGTGTTAATCTTTCTTGCATTGGTTCTGCTTGCGAAACTAATATTACCGTTAATATGTCTGCAAATTTTTCAGCTATTAATTATAGTGTGGCTAATTACATGAATTTAACGAGTTATGATTCTTCTGTAGGTTTTAATGGATTTGTAGAGAATTCTGTTGATGAATATTCTTCGTTTAATGAAGAAATGGTAGAAGGTGGAGAATTATTCTCTAATGTTAATGGCTCTTCAACAAGATATGTTGGTTATATTGTTCAGTTAGAAAGTGAGCCAATTATTGTAGAGAAAAATAGATTAGAGACGGTTGCAAAAAATAATGAAAGATCTACGCTTAATCAAATTCCTCTTATAAATAATATTTATGGTGCTATTGCGACGATGCCAGAAGAGGTTCCACAAAAAATGAATGAGTATGAGCAAGATATTGAGAATGAAAGAGAGATGGTGAAACAGAGAATTGCTAGTAACTTTCAAGGGTCTGGCATAACTGGAAATGTTATAATGAATTTTAATGATCAAGGATTTTTTGTAAAATCTTTGAATTGGCTAAGAGGATTTGGATTTACGGGGATGGCTGTTTCTGATTTAGAATCTGAAAGTAACATTATTATTAAAAATGATTATGAGCATGTTTTTAATGGATTTTCCATTGAAGCAACGGAAGAAGAGGCGAAAAAAATAGAGAAAATTTCTGGTGTTAAATCTGTTACTCCAAATTATATGATGTATGCTGATGTTGTAAGCTCTGTTCCGTTTATGCAAGATGGAGTTTCGGCTGCTAAATTAGATAGAGAGGGGAATAATTGTTTAGTTTCTGGGAAGCCATGTTTAACCGGAGATGGAGTTAAGATTGCGATCATTGATACTGGTGTAGATTATACGCATCCTGATTTGGGTGGATGTTTGGGTGCTAATTGTAAAGTAATTGGGGGTTGGAGTTTTATAGATTGTTTGGGTTGGAATGATTCTGAATATACTACTTGTGCTATTCCGGTTGTACCCAATGCTAATCCTATGGATGATCACGGACATGGAACGCATTGTTCGGCAGTTGCTAGTGGTATAGATAGTGTTTATACTGGCGTTGCTCCTGGTGCGAAAATTCTTGCATATAAAGTTTTAACAAAAGATGGTTGGGGATTGAGCGAGTGGATTATTGGAGGTATAGAACGTGCTGTTGTAGATGGTGCGGATGTTTTAAGCATAAGTATAGGTGGTGGTGGAAATCCTGATTCTCCAATGTCACAAGCTGTAGATAATGCCGTTTTGGCTGGAAAAGTTGTTGCTGTTTCTGCGGGAAATAGTGGGCCAGTAGATCGTTCTATTGGAAATCCCGGAACTGCAAGAAAAGCAATTACTGTTGGTGCTGGTTGTAAACCCGGAGATCCTAGTTCTTATTGCTGGTTAAATTCTATAGCAATTTTCTCTTCTTTGGGACCTGTATTTTGGGGAGAGGGAGAAGACAAACAATTTTTAATAAAGCCAGATATTGTTGCCCCGGGTGTAAGGATAGAGGCGGCTGTTCCCCCTGCGTTGTATTATGATCACAGACTTAGAACCAAAATGTCGGGAACTTCTATGGCGGCTCCACATATTGCAGGAGTTGTTGCTTTGATGAAACAAAAAAATCCTAGTTGGACTCCTGAACAAATTAAAGATTCTCTTAAGGCGACTGCAAATGATTATGGATATCTTCAAACGGATCAGGGCGCAGGATTTGTTAATGTTAGTAATTTTATTAAATTAAATTCTCCTTTAACATATATTCCAAAACCTTTTTTCTATTTTAATTTATTAAATCCTCTAGATAGTGATATTTTTAGTATGGATAGTAATGAACTTATAGAATTTTCGGCTATTGTTCAGCCATATGATTCTTTTAGTATGAAATATAAGAAAGAAGGTGATTCTTCTTGGAGAACAGATGGAATATCGCTTGTAGATTTTCCTATTTCTGGAGAGGGAGAAGTTATTGCAAGGCTTAATCCTTCTGTAATAAATAGTGCTGGAAAATATATTTTTAATTTTTCTTTTATATATGGCGGAAAAACTTTTTATGAAGATATAAGTTTATATTTTTATAGCGAACAAAATGTGGGAATTTCTAGTTGTGAAGAATTGCAAAATATTGGTTCAGAAAGTGGTCCAGCGTATACTTTATTTAATTATCATTTGACTCAGGATATTGATTGCAGTCAGACAAAAAATTGGGGTTGCTATAATGTTTCGGCGCAGAATGTAAATCACCCAAGTCTTGACTCCAGTGTTGGAATTTGTAGTAGTGTTAAATTCAGGTGTATGGCTGGCACTTTATCTTCTATAAATACTAATTCTACTCATTATATTTGGACATGTGTTGGGACTATTTCTAATGCATCTTGTTCTTCGACAAGAGTTGGGGCGGAGGATAGAGATGATGACGAGGGGGATAATCCGGTTTCTACAATAAATATAACGATATGTCCTGGCTTTTCGCCTATTTCAACAATTAATAATACAAAATATACGGCGATGGGGTTATTTGATGGTCGGGGTTTTGAGGTTAATAATTTGTATATGAATCGTTTTACTCCCGATGCGAACGGAAAAGGTGGTAGCGAGTCTTACGTGGGGTTGTTTAGAACCCTTAATCATATTAGTATAAAACAGAAAGTTGTTAATCTTGGATTGGTGAATGTTAATATTAGCTCTGTCGGAGGTTCAGAATATATTGGAGGCATTGTTGGTCAAAATTTAGGGGGAGTTATTTCAAACTCACATGTTACTGGAAATTTGGGGTGTTCTCCTATGGAATATGAGAATGATCTATCTTCTCCGATGGGCGCTTCAACCGTAGGTGGTCTTGTGGGGTCTAATGAAGGGGGAGTTATTTCAGATGGGGGCATTATTAATAATTCTTATTTTATTGGTAATGTTTGCGGATATGGTTATGTTGGGGGAGTTGTTGGGAGTTCTCTTTTGGGACCGGGTAGGGATTTGGCTGAGGTGAGTATTTCTTCCGTTCATTTAATAAATCCAAAAATTAATTATAAAAAAATAACTATTCGTAATATGCCCATTATTGAAAACTCTTATGTTATGGGAAATGTAACTGGTCTTCAATTTATTGGAGGGCTTATAGGATCTAACCGTGCAAGTAATATTTTAAATTCTCGTTTTGAAGGGAATATTCGAATTAAAAGTTATGAAAGTGCCATGGGATGGGCGCAGATGGTAGGTGGGCTTGTTGGGACTAGCTCTGGGGGAGACATTCTCAATTCTTCGGGAATTGTATCGCTTTCTCCTTTTTGTACTAATTGTTCGAATTATTTACGTATTGATGATGTTGGTGGGCTTGTAGGATATCTAAAAAATTATAAATATCTTGGGGGATATAGAGGGTCGTTTTTTCCTTCGTTAATTGATAGGTCTTATTCGGTGGGTAATATTTCAGATGGAGGATCTAAAAATTTCACTACATATTTTGGTGGTCTTGTTGGAGTTGTAGATGACGAGGGAGATTATGGCACTATTTTTATCAATAATTCATATGCCTCTGTAGACATCAATGGTGGAATGTTTGCTATAGGTGGGCTTGTGGGTTATAATCTTGGTGGAAATATATATAATTCTTATTCAAGAGGCAATATGCTTGTTCGTTCTCTTCTTTGCGTCGGTAGTATTGATTATTGGTGTCTTGCAAATAGTCCGATAATCCATTTTGGTGGGCTTGTAGGATATAGTGCTTTGGGAAAAATTGTTAATTCTTATTCGACTGGAAGTGTTAGGTATTCGGATGCACCAAGCCCTACAGATAAGGGATTTGTTGGAAAATATTCAGAAATGGAATTCTCTGGAAATTTCTGGGATAAAGAAACGTCTGGGCAAACGTCTTCCGCCGGTGCCGTCGGAAAAATAACTGCGGAAATGAAAAATGTTCAGACTTTCTTGAGTGCGGTATGGGACTTTGAAAATATTTGGAAGATAGAAAATTCGTATCCATTCCATTCAATTAGTCAAATTGTATCTCCTCCTGTTTCGTGTCAACCATTGATTTTAGAAATAAATTCTTCTGAATTAAAATGTTTTGCAGATAATTTATTACATCTTGTAAATTATACTACGGGATATGACTCACACAATTGTGGTTCTTATCAAAATCAAACAACGTCTGTATCTTCGGTTACAAATACGAGTTGTGTTTATACAGAACCGACTGAGAATCCGGTTTACATTACAAATACTGGAAATGGTGGGGGTGGCGGAGGTTCTGGCTCAGGAAATACTAATACTCTTGTTAATAATTGCACTCCACAATGGGTATGTACTTTTGGCTCGTGTGTTGATGGTAAAAAAATAGAAGCTTGTAGAGATATATATAACTGTGGAAACTCGAGCAATAAACCCGAGGAAAGAACTTTAGATTGTAACGATGCGCTTCCTTTTAATAATGCAGAGATGGGCGACAAAGATAATGGTTCTTTGTCTTGGATAGTGATCGTTTTGTTAATATTAGCTGTATTGATTGTTCTTGCAGTTATATTTTTTATACTTTACAAGAGGAGGGTTTTTGCAAGGGCTCCACAAAGTGGTGTGGTTACGAAAATTAATGATCTTTTGCAAAATTCAAAACTTGCCCTAGATAATAATGATTTAATAAAGTCTAGACATTTATATGAAGAAGCAAAGAGTTTATACGAAAATAATCATTTTACAGATAAATATTTATATAATAAGTTTGTAGAAGTTCAGAAAAAGTTTTCTAAAAAATCTTAAGAAATAATAATTTTATTTTTTATAAATTTATCTTCACGATAATCTTATATACTATTTATCTTAATTATTGATATGAAAAAAAGAGGGAAGGATTTAATTATTTCTTCGATTATTGCTTTATTAATCGGAGCGTTTACGTTGCCTGTTAAAACTATAAATGGTGCAGTTATTTCAAATAATTTTAGTGATGTAATTTTTTCTAGTCTTAGTGGCTGGTTTCTTTTTTTAACTATAACCTTTATTTCTGTATTTTTTGTTTTAAATATCGCTTCTAGGGATTTAGATCCATTGCAAAAAAGATTAGAAGAAATGGAAGGCATTTCCTCGTCGACAAATTCTATTCGTAAGCCCTCCGCTTGGATAGGTAGGGCCAAATATTTAATGGGCAAAAAAAGATACGTCGAGCAAATTCCACAGAATAATGGAAAATATGCTACCGATATGAATTACAGCCAAGATTCTAAACAAATTCTATCTAATTATGGTGACTCGAGATTGGTAGAATATTTCATTAAAACAAATGGAGAAATGCCTAGAGATGATGCAGATATGGCGGCAAAGTATTTCCAGGATTTTAAAGATTATAGTTCTCTATTTAATAAAGAGCTAGAAAGATTTCCAGTGGCAGATCACGGAAAAGTTTTAGATTCCCTCAAGGGAAAGAAAGAGAAGGGATTAACACCTCTTAATCTCCAAAAGAGTTATCCCATACATAAACCCGATGAAACAGTCAGTGTAGATCCTAACTTTTATGAAGAATTTAAAATTGAAGCTCCTAAAGATGTAGCAGATCCCATTATAGCCGTAAGGCTTGGAAGGGGGTTGCCATACACTAAATCTATTCGTACGCCTGCAAATGATATACGCGTAGGAAGATATCCATATGAGAGAAAAAGAGGGAAGGGTGGGCATAGTTCTTATGAAACCCTACAAGATATTGAGAATGGAAGAGAAATGAATCCGAGACAGGCAGTACACGTTACGCTTAATGGTCTGTATTCTGGAAAGCATAGGGCATATGATTGGGCCGCAGATAAAGTAGACCATATTCTTCTTGCTCCCGCAAAGGAGCTTATTGACAATAAAGATCTTTTATATTTAGATAAGCACGATAGTGCTTCTTTCGGAGATTTACCTATCCCTAGTGGATCAGAAATTGTTATTTCTAAAGAACAATATAAGTTAATGTCTCCAAAAGAGATTAAAAGACTGAAACGAAGAACGGGGGCGGAAATAGTAACTATCCAATCTCCTGATGATAAAAACGTATTAGATACTGCAAAAAGGAGAATTCAAGAGAGGGGATATTCTTTATCTGGTGTTCACATGGACAGAGCTGAAGAAGAAAGCAATTTGTATAATGCCATAAAATACTTAGGAAATATTTCTCCTGTTCATTTGGGGGATGCTGAATATTTTAGTCCTAATCAACTTGCTGCCGAATTATCTCGTATTCCGTGGCTTCAATATAGAATTGATTCTTTAAGAGTGGGAAGACCTATTTCAACAGACACCGACGTTGGAGAATTAAAAAGAGAGTTGCGGAGTGTGAAAAAAAACATGGGTGGTTATTTTGATAGAGCAATAGATGACATAGATAAAACTCGTAGAGGAAATCCGACTCATAAAGATATTATTTCTTTGGAAAGGATTATAGAATATGCGGATAATCATCATTTTCCAGAAGTTGTGAGTGATAAAGCTAGAAAATATATACGAGAACAAAAGCAATATCTAGATAGAGATAGAAGGGATATGGTGGCTTAATTTCTATGAAATTAGAATCAAAAATTGAGATGCAAAGAAATAATTTCGTATGAACATCTGTGCTCAGAATCTAGGTTATTTAGTATGTCGATTATTCTAAGAGTAATTCGTTGCATGCAAAAATTTCTTCATTTCTTAAAGTAGAAATTTCTATGTCTAAAATATTCTCTCTAAAAGCATTATATATCTCATCCAAAACTTTATCTATTTGTATTGTTTTCTTAAAAAGAAATTCTGCTTCAATCTTCCATGGACCGATGGTTCGGATTATATTTACGCAACTCTTATTATTTCTCAAAAAATTTATCAATTCTTCTTCTATTTTATCTGAGTATATTTTTGGATAAAAAAGAAGTTTATATTTATCGAATCCTAGTTTTTCATAATTTAATTTTGTTAAATATATATCAACTATTTTATTTTCTTTTAATCTCTGTATCCTATTTTTTACTGCATCTATGCTTAGTTTTAGTTCTTCAGAGATATTTACTAAGGATGTTCTTGAATTATTATGGATAATATTTATTAATTTTTTATCTAATTCGTCTAATTTTTTGTTTTCTAACTCTCCCCAGAAAGAATATTCCCCCAATATATTTTTGTTTTCTAGCTCTAACAAATTTTTATGAAAAATTCTTGAATCAATCATTGTACAAAACTTTCTATCATTTATTATTTCTCCAAATTTTTCCAAAAGAGAATTCTCTATTCTATTAAACTCCTGATGAGTCTTTGCAAATAAGGCTATGGCTAAATTCCAGGTGCCAGTTGAATCAAAAATTGCAAAAACATTTTTTTGTTTTTTTAAATAACTCTTAAGTGTATTTTTTTGCTCAGAACTTGCATTTATTTTTAGATATAATTTATAAGATTGGTTCCCTAATTTTTTATAATCAATATAGCAAGTATATCCTAAAATAAATTTTTCTTTTTCCAATTTATTTATTCTATATTTTATCGTGTCCTTAGATAAGTTGCATTTTTTCGCAATTTCTTTAAAAGTTATTCTAGGGTTATATTCCATCATGGATAGTACCTTTTTATCTGTAAGTGTTAATTCTTCCATATTTTATCTTAAATAAGAGTTATTTATAAATTTATCGTAAAAAGGATGAAAATTCGATAATAGATTTCATATACTAGTATTACTCTATATTGTTACACTAAAGGAGTAACAAAATGGAAAAACAAAATAAAATCAAGGAGATGAAAGGAGGTGAAGAAGATGGGAAGAGATAAAGATCAGGAAACATATTGTATGAACTGTGAGAACTGCTATATTACTTGGCCTGAGGGGGAGGCGTTTAGACTTCCAAAATGTCATGTCAGAGAAAGATTCAACTATAATAGCGAGAAAAATTGTCCTTCTTTCGAATTGAAAGAGACATTAGTATTAAGGTTGAAATTAAAGGAAGCCGAGGACAGAATAAAAGATCTTGAAAGTAAGCTATAATCCCGAATCTCCTCTTATCGGTAAAAGTCCGATAACTGATGAGGCATGAGCCGAAAGGAAAACAAAATGGGAACAGAACAAAAAACAAAAATTGAAATAGAAAGAATATTACTTGTAGAAGACCAAATAGATCCGTTAAGATTATTAGAACGAGTTGTGAACGAGACTCTTCCAAAATATTCTCCAAATTTTAGGGGATATGAAATTGCTAGAGCATATAATACTGCTAAAGAATTGATTGAGAAAAATAAGTATGAATTAATATTATTAGATCACAGAATGCCGAGAATTTATGTGACTCCTTCCGACATTGTTTTAAAATTCGAGAGGGGAGAAAAATTAACACCCGAAGAAATGAGTAGATATTTTACGGAAGAAGAAAAGATGTCGGATCAAATGGAAAATATTGGTTATTCTTTGATTCCTGAAATAAGAAGAATAAATCCTAACACAATAGTTGTTGGAACTTCTTCGATGAAAAGAGAGTTTGGAGATTTTCCTTCTCCAGATTTTAGTTTGAGTAAGCTAAATGCAAAAGAAGATCTGGAAAAAATTTTATCTGAAATTATTTTGAAAGGAGGTGAAACAAAATGAGAGAGTTTGATTATGTTAGTGAAGAGCCAGAAAGAGTAGAATGCGAATATCGAGAAAATGTCTGTTGTAAAATAGTGCATAGGTCTTGTAGCGCCGTAAATCCACACTCTAGTGATTGGAATCCTGGCTATAATTGCCCGATTCTTTTAACCATCAGTTTGATAAAGAGCGGACTAGAGGGAAAATTAAAATTGAATTAATTTTTTTGCCGACTTTGTCGGCATTTTTGTTTTTCAACAAAAGTTATTTAAATGTTTTTTGTCCTTTAAATTTATATTTTTTAGATGACCATCATGCCAAAATAAAACCCAAACTAGAATAGTCACCTTTTTTGGATTATAAATTATTATCCCTTAGTCGATAAGCTCAAAAATAGGGAAGGTAGTTCAACGGGAGAATAGCTTACTGATGTAAAATGATGATTGTTCGATTCAATCTCTTCCTATATTTAATAAACTCTAAGCGCTGGCAAAATTCCTAAAAATATAATTATTAGAAGTTGAGCCACTTCCCTAGCAAGTCTTTTTTTAAACCCCTGTGGATTATAAGACACTACAATCCACGCCCTTACTGCCGTAAGTAATAAATCTGCTGCGAAAAAAGACATTGCAAGATATATTGGGGCAACGAATGCCAAGATTAAGCCCAAAATATTAATAAAGAAACCATAACCAATTACAAAACTTATACGTGTTAATTTTGACCACATTTTTGAGTCAGAATAGGATACTTCTTTTATTCTAGAAAGAAGACCGCATAAAAAAAGAGGAACTACCGCTGCTAATTGGATGCCTAAAAACGGATTATCTATTAACAATTCTGGTTTTATAGTAATTATTAAACCTAGTAATGTAATTGCAATACCCATAAGAGTTATGTCCACTGCGTTTCTTGTATCTACCTTAAATCTTTTCTTCTCTTCTGAGATTTTTTCCATTTGTATAATAATACAAATTATCCTTTTTAATTATTTCTTTTTATCTAAATTCTCTTAATTTCATTATAAAAAAGTAGAATTAGTCGGAGGTTTTTTTGAATTCGATATGCGAATAAATTCGCCAAGTATCACTGAGTGATGTTGAATTTCATTTCATTTCATTCAATTCAACCGAACGCTCCCTCCGGGATTCGAACCCGGGTTTCCACCGTTCCCCGCATCACCTTTGAAAATTCTAGATGAATTCTCGCTGGGATTGCAGTGCCATAAGAATGGCTGAAGTCGTGGTCTCAACGACATTAACTTCCCGCTTGAGAGGGTGGAGTCCTTGGCCTCTAGACTAAAGGAGCTTCTTTATTGAAAACTTAATCACATTTTTAAAGCTTTATGAACTGAAATAAAAATGCCACATTTAAACGTTGAAATGAAAGCGAGGGTTTTGGATCAAAATAGAATACGTGTATTAATATTGCAAAAGAACGCGAATTTTCAAGGAACCGATAATCAAATAGACACTTATTTTAAGGTAAATAATGGCAGATTGAAATTACGAGAAGGAAATATAGAAAATTATTTAGTTTATTACGAGCGGGAAGATAAACCAGGAATAAAGGAGTCTAAAGTTGTTTTGCTTCCCACTAGTCCCAATAGCACAATAAAACAAATTTTAGAAAAATCACTTGGTGTTTTCGTTGTGGTGGATAAAAAAAGAGAGATATATTGGATTGATAATGTAAAATTTCATATAGATAATGTAAGCGGGTTGGGAACATTTATTGAAATAGAGGCCATAGATTATGATGGAAAAATAGGTAAAGAAAAACTTTACGAACAATGCAAGAGCTACTTAGATTTATTTAATATCCCAGAAGAAGATTTGATTTCTTGTTCCTATTCTGATTTGCTAGCAGAATGAAACTCAATAGCTTTTTATATCTAATCTTCAATATAAAATCATGTCATGTTTCAAGATTATCCACAGAGATAAAAAAACGAATGCAAGAGTTGGAATTATAACTACAAAAAAAGGAAAGATAGAAACTCCGTTCTTTATGCCAGTTGCCACCAAAACTTCCG
>CAZNOS010000025.1:0-7053 GCA_964574775.1 Candidatus Woesearchaeota archaeon
GAATTATACAAATCAAATATAAAAATAAGTCACATGCAAAAACTTCTTTCAGTTGGTTTATTGGGTGTAAAGGTACAAAGAAAACTTGTACCAACGCGATGGAGTATTACGGCAGTTGACGATATGATAAGTAATGATTTGTTAAAAAATATCAAAACATATAAAGAAATAGATGAAATATTTTTGTTTTCAGACAGCTATAACGGGAACTATTACAATATTTTACTTTTACCGGGAGAGTTTAAATTTGAAGTTTTAGAAGCAGAAGTTCCACACATAGATAATTTATCTAAAGAAAATCTGTCCGTTCAACAAATAGGATTTTGGAAAGATTTTGAGGGTTTTTTCGGAAGAAAAAGTTATGCCGAAAGCGTAACTGGAGCATACTATGCAAATCGTTTAGCTATATGTGAATATTTAGAAAAAATCAAACGCCAAGCGACAATTTTGGTTTTAAGAGAAACTACGGAAGAATATTATGCACCCCTAGGTGTCGGAATATTAAGAGAACTTACTAGAAGAGCAATGCAGAATCCAGAAAAACAAGAATCCTTAGCCGAAGCCCTAAAAATAATAGACTCAAGAATTAAAATTCCAGTGAAAAAATTTGAAGAACTTTCATGGGTTCTACTAAACTATCAAAAACAAAAAAAACTCAACGAGTTTTAACGGCCCTATATCTCCGTATTTTAACGTGAGAATTTTTTCGCGATTTTTTTGAAAAAACATATACGACAATCCATATAAATAAAACAGTCAAAAATATTATACCTATAACATAAATTGTTTGATATAAAACTTCTTTTTCGTGCATCTGCTGCAAAGCAGAGGAATCATTATCTGCAATGTCAATAGCGGCATTTCCAGTCACAAGAGAGCTGCTAATAGTGATAAACGAGTATGCAAAAAGAACAGCAAACACATAAATCAAACCAACACCTGCTAAAAAATTCAATCCCTTATTTTTGTTTTCCATTATTTCTCTAATGATTTTGATTATATAAATTTTGGGTTAGTTCAAAACAGAAACTAATATGCCTTCAATTACCGCTGCGATAAAGAGAAGTAAAAATATAACCAAAAAGAATGTCAACATAGCTTTCTTATAATTTTTCAAAAATTCTTTTCGTCTAAACAAACTAGTTCCAAGTTTAAATCCAATTCCTGCAGAAATAAGTATTGCCGGTAATTCAAATATGCCATGTGGCAACAATTTCCATAAAACCAAGATACCATCAACCGCAACAGCTTTTTGGGCAACATATCCAATAATGTATCCGTTTGAAATCAGTGTTAAGAATGGAAAAATTCCAAATAAAATACCCAAGAAAATTACAAGAAAACAAACAAAAAGATTATTTGTAAATATTAACCAAATGGTTTGCATTGTTCCAAGTCCAGAAAACATTTCGGAAATCTCTTTAAGTTTTTGAATCAATATTAATTCAAGATTTTGTGGTGGAATAGCAAAAAATCCAACTAGCGCAAAAAGCAAGAAAACTCCAATTGCAAAATAAATTTGTTTTTTAGACTCTTTAATAAAACCCCAACATTCAGAATAAATTTCCTTCAGTGTTTTTTCTTTTTGTTTTTTCATTTATCCACCAAAATATTTAGATATCATTCGTGTTTTATTTGGATATTTATACCTTAGATATATGCCATAAACAACACCAGCAACAAGTCCGCCAAAGTGTGCCGTGTTTCCTATTGGTAATGAAGCAGAGGCGGAAATCAACCACATTACAAAAGTCAAAACAATCATTGCAACCCACATCGGCAACGGAATTACAAAAAACGCCAATACTTTCATTTTAGGTGTTAAAACAGCCAAAAGTCCGCCAAGCGCAAAAATTGCACCAGATGCACCAACTGCTAAAGAAATTGGTTCGCCAAATAGTCTAGCTCCGAATGGAGTCGATCCAAAGAATCCGGCAAGTAAGACAAAAAACAAAGATGCAATAAATCCGCCTATAAAATATAAATACAAAAATCTTTTTTTACCAATAATTTTTTCTACAAATCCACCAATAAAAATTAATGAAATCATATTAGCCACCAAATGCCAGACTGTCGCATGTAAAAACATACTAGTTATGAAGGTCCATAGATGTCTCCCTTGTAAAATCATAAAAGGCTGAATCGCAAACTTATAACTTACGGCAAGCGGTCCATATATGTATGCAAATATTATATATAAAAAAAATACAACTACATTCACAATAACAAGTGTGCCAGTATAACTATTAAAAATTTTCCCCCTCATTACTTCTTAGATTTGCCTTTTACTTTTTTACCAATTGTGGCTGGCGCACGTGCGTGTAAAGCTTTCTTAATAGGCTTTTTTTTACCCTTATCTTTTTTTGTTTTTTTATCTGGAATTTTCTTTTTCTCTCTAGCTTTTGCTTGTTTTTCTCTAATCAATACCAACTCATTTCTAATATCCTTTAACTCATTTTCTTTCTTTGTTATTTTTCCCTTCACATCTCTTACTGCATTTGTGTTATCTACAAGCGCATAGACTTCAGCACACTCATCACATGAAAAATCTCCCTCTAGTGCCTTTTCCTCACCGACCTCAATATTACAACCCTTGCAAACATAATATCTTTTTGTTTCCCTATCTCTAAGTAATTGCTTAAGTTCAGACATTTTCTTCTCAATTTCTGCTTCAATTTTCATCAAACATTTTTCACTATCAAGAGTCCAGAAGTAAATATACCAACCCTTCTTCTTATCTTTTTTTCTCGTAAAAGAAACAAGTCCGTCCGCAGATAATTTGTATAAAATATTCCTAACTTGATTTATAGTAAGATTCATTTTCTTGGCTACTAAAAACTCATTAACATCGGATTTATCAAACAAAATTTCAACGATTTGCCCAGAGCCATTTCCAGCCATTTCCTCGACGAGATTTTTCAATAGATTAATTTGCATAGCTATTTATTAGTGAAAGCCATTAAATACCTTTCGTTTGAGTATGTTGTAACTTTAAAGTTAATATAAACCTATAAAAGAGAGTTTTGTTTTACAAGATCATGAGTTTATTCAAAAAAAAGCCACAAGGGGAAATACCAGAAATTCCTCCAGCACCAACTTTACCACCTTTTAATCTTGCTCCAGAACAAAAAAGAGAACCAACCGGGCTACCAACAATGCCAGGCGATGCCAGAGACACTATTAATAGAGATGTAATAAAATCAGCAGTAGAAGACTCTTCTGAGAAAATAGATGGTGATGGGGTGGCTGAAAACAGCCCCTCTTTAATAGTCAATGAGCCAGTGAATGAGCAATCAATTGTCACGACCCAACAAGTTAAGATGCCAATTCCATTGTTGCCAGTTATACCAAGACAAGGAGATAAACATCTACCGCCTCCTCCAAGATACGATAAGCCATCATTTTCAGAATCGTTACCAACGCCACCGCAGAAGGAAAACTCACCAAGTCCATCATTTGAGCCAAAAAATTTAGAAAATAATAAATTTGAAGAGACACAGAAAATATCTATCCCAGAAGTAAAGGTTGTGCGAAAAGACGCTAATGAATCCATTTTTGTTAGAATAGATAAATTTCATTCTGCAAAACACGACATAGAAGACGTCGAGAAAGATTTGCGTCAAATAAATAACGTAATAGAAAAAATAACAGATATCAAAATACGTGAAGATGAGGAAATTTTAGAAATTAACAAAACATTAGAAGAAATAAAAGAAAAGTTAAGCAAGATAGACGCAGAAATTTTTAACAGAATATAAAATGGAAGAAAAACAAGTTTACGTTTCTTTTGAAAACGAAGAATATAAATTAAGTAAAGCGGGGCTTCTAATGTGTAAAATGGATCTAATTAATTTACAAAAACACATTACAAGACTGGCGGCAATTAGGTCGGCAAAAAGAAGGTTAATAGCTCAACTTTCACAAGAAATTTCTTCTGTAAGCTCCATAGTTTTAAGGATAGACGAAAAAATGCCAGACAAGAGCTTGCCAAAGCGTATTAAAAATAAGGTGCATCATCAGAAAAAAGAGAAAACAGAAAAACAACCACCGAAAGAAAAAATTCAAAAAATTATTTATGAAGAAGAAACTGACTTTAGTAGATTTGATAAAGAACTCTTGGAGTTGAATAGTAAGATTAAATCATTAACAAATTAGCACGAAATCTTAATAAACCTTGATTAGTATCTATCTTTATGGAAATAACCAGAAAGGAACTAATAAAAAAATATATTGATTTTTTTGTAGCCAAAGGACACAAAGAAATACCAGGCTCAAGTCTAGTCCCGACTAATGATCCAACCGTTTTGTTCACAACCGCGGGAATGCATCCATTGGTTCCATTTTTGTTAGGACAACCACACCCTCTTGGTAAAAAATTAGTAGACGTTCAAAAATGTATTAGAACAGGAGATATAGATTCCGTCGGGGATCCATGTCATCATACTTTTTTTGAAATGCTTGGCAACTGGAGTCTGGGAGATTATTTTAAAAAAGAAGCCATTACTTGGAGTTTTGAACTTGCTATAGAAGTATTGAAATTTAATAAAGAAAGAATTGCGGTAACTGTTTTTGAGGGAGATGCAAATGCCCCTCGTGATGAAGAGTCGGCAGCAATCTGGCTTTCCTTGGGAATGCCGAAAGAAAGAATAGTGTTTTTACCTAAAGAAGATAACTGGTGGGGCCCAGCAGGAGAAACAGGACCATGTGGACCAGATACTGAGTTATTTTATTGGACAGATAATAATACTCCTGCGCCAAAAGCCTACGACCCAAAAGATAAAAGATGGGTAGAAATTTGGAACGATGTTTTTATGCAATATATTAAAGAGAGAGATGGAAAATATTACGAAGCAAAACAAAAAAACATAGATAATGGGCGAGGACTAGAAAGGGTTTTGGCTGTAATTAATAAAACTAGTGATAATTACACTACTGAAATTTGGCAACCATTAATCAAAGAGATAGAAAATCTGTCTGAAAAAAAATATTCAGGGAATGAAAAGTCCATGAGAATTATCGCAGACCATCTCAAGGCGTCAGTGTTTATAATTTCCGACGGAGTTTTGCCAAGCAATACGGAAAGAGGCTATGTATTAAGAAGATTAATTAGAAGAGCTGTAAGACACGGAAGGCTTTTAGGACTGAGAGAATTTACGAGAAAAGTTTGCGCAAAAGTTTTTGAAATTTATTCCGATGATGAAGATATCAAGTATAAGAAACAAGAAATTTTAGATGAAATAGAAAGAGAAGAAACAAGGTTTAATTTAACTCTCGAAAGTGGAATAAAAGAGTTTGAAAAAATTTCTAAGACAAATTTAATAGATGGTAAATCTGCATTTTTACTCTTTCAATCATACGGTTTTCCAATTGAAATGACACAAGAATTGGCAAAGGAAAAAAATATTAAATTAGACATTGAAGGATTTGAAAAAGAATTAAAAAAACATCAAGAATTAAGCAAGACAGCTTCCTCTGGGCAATTTAAATCTGGATTGGCAGACAATACGGAAGCTACAAAAAAACTACACACTGCAACACACTTATTGAATGAAGCATTGCGAGAAATCCTGAAAGATAAGGAAATAAAACAAAAGGGTTCTAATATTACTCCAGAGAGATTAAGATTTGATTTTAATTATGCAAGAAAATTAGATGCGAAAGAACTTAAGGAAATTGAAGGATGGGTCAACGATAAAATAAAAAGAAAATTAGAAGTTAAACGTGAGGAAATGAAATATAAAGACGCAATAAAATCCGGCGCACAGGGAGAATTCGGCACTAAATATCCAGAGGTCGTTTCTGTTTATACGATTATCGATGAAAAAAAGAAGCCAGTCAGTAAGGAAATTTGTACCGGTCCACACGTCAATAATACAAGCGAATTGGAAAAATTCAAAATCCAAAAAGAAGAATCGTCAAGCGCTGGCGTCAGACGAATTAAGGCAGTTTTAGCAGAAGTAAAAAATATCTAGAATATTATGCCAAAAATAACAAATGGAAGATAGGAAAAAAGCGGGATTAATAGGTGGAATAAGATCCATACTAGCGGGCTTGATGATAGCCTCTGGATTAAGAGTTGCAGATAGGGCAGTAAATTACGATTTCTCTCTCCAGAGCAGAGATCAAATAGAACAATTCTTAAATCAAAAGACACATCAAAAACAATCGGATTATGCTCTCCTAATAAATGCCCAAGGCAGGGCGGAAGGAAGAAATATGGGTAGCACAGAGATGATTAACCAGGCATATAAAACTTTAAGAAATAGGGGGTTCAACGATGAGAATATAATTCTCGTAACTCCTTCAATTCCTGCTGGGAGAGATTTAAATAAAGGAATAACGGCAAAACCCTCTAGAGGAAATTTAGAATTAATCAAACAATATCTCGATGAAAATTTAACATCAAATTCAACACTGGTAGTATCTTACTCCGGACATCAAGGAGAAATTAAGAAAGGGGGAAGATTGCAAATAGGAAATAGTTTAGTTTCAAGTCAAGAGTTCAGTGATTATTTCAAGGAATTACCAGGTAAAAAAATATTTTTATTAAATACTTGTTATGCAGGATACTTGGGTAAGAAAATAGATAGAATTTCTGGAGATAAACTTGTTCTTTGTATGACTGACGATAAAAATAATGGAATAATGAAATTTGAGGGAGACATATGGGAGAGAATAGACAAAGGGGAGCCCATAAGAGAAGCATATAAAAATGCATTAAAGAAGAATGATAAAAATTGGAGAAACCAATTAAATAAAAGAATGGGTGGAAGAAACATCTATACAGAATACTCCTCTGGAAATGTAGATTTGCCTCATCCGCTAAATAGAGCAACGCAAGAGGATAGAAATTCTTCTAAAAGCACGTTAGAAGAAAGAGCGGAGAATATATTGTTATTTTTTTCAGGATTTATAATCCTAGCTTACCTCTCTATTACAATTACAGGAAATATTATCAGTACAACAACGCAAGAATACTTGGGGTCTAGCTATTTTTTTCTATCGGCTGTATTTTTAATGGTTTTAGTTTTGACTAAGAAGATATTAAATAAA
>CAZNOS010000025.1:7153-12282 GCA_964574775.1 Candidatus Woesearchaeota archaeon
AACCATTTTCACCTCCTTTTCAACTATTATCTTTTAAGTCTTCTTCTTGCCAAAATACCATCTATAACCGCTACGTGTCTATCTAATCTTCTGGCTCTCTCTTTTCTATGAGCGATATGAAATACATAAAATAAAAGTGTCACAATAAAAATCCCGATTAAGCCCATGTCTAATAAAGTTACTGACCCATTTTGTGCAATTGCATTTCCAGTAAAATTAAAACCAGCGAAAGCGCCGAATCCCAAAATTAAAACCCACGGAAAAAGCTTCCATTTTTGTTTAACTTTTTTTGATTTTAAGTAGGCAATAAACTTGCTTTTTTCGTTCGGATGAAGTTCTTTAAAATAATTAGTTTGATAATATGGAACTACTCCTTCACCCATAGAGCCACGGACTTTTTGTTCAACATGAATCATTCGCTCAATCAAGTCATTCGCAAGAAAACTTTTTTTCTCCGGTTTAGTCATATCAGAAAACTCTCTTTGTTCCGGTTTTTGTATTAGGCCTAGTTGCATATTTCACCTTTAGTGAATATACAAATTGGGGTATTTAAGTATTTCTCTATTCTATAAAAATTCCAGGTTTTCCAGGTAAAGCCTTCTTGGATCGATTCTCCGGATCATATTTTTTAGCGTCGCTAACAGAGAATATTTCTATATTTTTACCAACTACTTTAGATATTTCTGCTTTGTTGATTTTAGAAATCTCAAATGGCATCACGTAAAGATAAATCTTATTTATTTTTTGATTTTGTCCAAGTTTTTCTATAACAGGTTTTAGATTCGCAATAATTTTTTCAGTTAAATCAATTTCATTTTTTTGTTCCGCGACTTTTTCGTATTTTGGCCATTCCGCTAAAGAGATAAAGTTTTTATTTCCTAATCTTTCCCAGAGTTCTTCTGTAATATGAGGGCAGAAGGGGGCAAACAATTTCAGGGCCTTCCCGAAACCATCTTTTGAAACTTCACAATCCTTCAAAATTAAATCAAAAAGCTCCCTAAGTTCAATCGTAGACTTTCTGTAATCCAAATTTTCAATCTGTTCACTAACGTTTTTTATCGTTTTATTTAACTTTACAGAAAATTCTTCAGAATCTTTTCCAAATTTCACCTCTTGAGATATTCTCCAGATTTTGTTTATAATTCTTACAGAACCCTGTATTCCTTTATCGCTCCAATTAAAACCCTTATCTGGCGAAGCTTCCGAAAGTAAAAAGAATCTTGTTGCATCAACACCATATTTAGCAATAGTTTCTAACGGCTCAACACCATTCCCCTTGGATTTTGACATTCTTTCTCCGTCTGAACCATTAATCATTCCTTGATGAAATAATCTAGGTGCCGGCTCTTCAAAATCAATTAATCCAATATCGTGTAAAAACATTGTATAAAATCTGCAATAAATTAAATGCATACAAGCATGTTCCGCACCACCAATGTATAAATCAATCGGCATCCAATATTTTGCTTTTTCTTTAGCAAATATTTCCTTGTTGTTATGTGGATCACAATATCTTAAAAAATACCACGATGAATTTACAAACGTATCCATCGTATTTGCCTCTCTTTTAGCTTTTCCATTACACTTCGGACATTTTACATTTAACCACTTAGTATTTGTTAGTAACGGATTCCCTTTTCCGAACTCAACTTCTTTTGGTAACTTAACTGGCAAATCTTTTTCCGAAACAGGAACTACTCCGCACTTCTCACAATGTATCAAAGGAATCGGTGTTCCCCAATATCTTTGTCTTGCAACAGACCAATCTCTTAACTTAAAATTAACAACCTTTCTTGCTAATTTTTTAGAAATCAACCAATCTGTAATTTTCTGTTTCGCATCTTCATTAGAAACTCCGTCGAATTCTTTTGAATTAATTAAATCGCCAGAGGTAGTAATAGCTCTAGGATTCAAATACTGGGACCAAACGTGCAGTGCGACTCTTGCATCGTAATTTTTTTCGTCGTGATTTAAGAATTTTTCAACTTTATCTTTTTCCACCCAAACCAGTTCGTGCTTAGCATTTTCTTCTTCAGATAGCTTAAGTTGTTTCCCGTCTTTCAACTTAAAAAATAATGGCGTCTGTTTTTCAAATCTATTAATGTCTTTTTTTGGGTGATAATAATAACCAATCACATCCAATCCTCTTCCTAAAAATTCTGCATTTTGATATCCAGTCTCCTCTTTTATTTCTCTTGCTCCAGCTTCTTCTGGTGTTTCGCCGTTATCTATTCCACCAGTAACAGGCGTATGCCAATTGACATTCTTCCAATTTAAACATAAATATTTGTCTTCAGACCAATGCTTTAAAACGCAAACAACCGAATTTCTTTTGATTATTTCTTTTTCCTTTCTGGGTTTGCATTGAGACGTATAGTCCTCTTTCACTTCTGTAACCACTTGTTTAATCGGAATATTATATTTCTTAGCAAATTCAAAATCCCTCTGATCGTGTGCGGGCACAGCCATTACCATTCCAGCGCCATAATCAGCGACGACAAAATTGCCCGCATAAACTGGAACTTTATCTCCAGTTGCGGGATTAATTGCATAACTTCCTGTAAAAACTCCTTCTTTTTCCATATCCGCCATTTCCTTTTCGGAAACAGATTTTAATTTTTTCAAGAATTTTTCAACAGCAGTTTTTTGTTCTTTTGTAACTAGATCCATTAATTTTTGATGTTGAGCAGAAACAACCATAAACGTAACTCCAAAAATTGTATCAGGACGTGTTGTAAAAACGGACCACTTTTCTTTGATGTCATCCAATATTTCTGGGAAAGAAGTTATTCCAACTTCTTCATTAAAATGACCCTTGTTCTCGAAAATCTTTTCCTTGGAATTTAATTTAGAATATTCTTCTTTTCTGAAATCAAATTTATGAACATACTTATCATCCTTAGATAAATATAGAATTATTTCATCTGAAAAATTTCTAACTTTTTCGAAATCTATATTCAATTCTTCTAAATATTTTTTCAAATGTTCCTCCGATTCCTTCGGGGCTTTTAATTTTTTTATTATTTCAAAATCCTCTTTATTATATTTAGACATACATGGTGCAACTAAAATTAATTTTTTTATTTTTATTTTATTCTTCTCCAAAAATGTGCAAATGGTTGGGCATCCCAAGCTATGTCCAATCATAATAGAATCCTCGTTTAATTCAGATTTGTACTTTTCAATTTCTGAAATCCATTCTTTTAATTTTGGATTTGTCGAATTTGGAAATTGAGGGATAATAGTATTAAAATTTTCTTTTGTAGATTCTTTAAGCCATTTAAACCAATTTCCATCCTTATTTCCACACCATCCATGAACAACAAAAATGGTCGGTTTTTTATTAGGATTTATTATTTCAAAATCAATCTCCGTCCCATAGGATTTTCCAATCCAATTTTTTTGCATTGCGATTGTTTTTTCTGGCCAATTTAATTTTTTATGTCCTTCAAGCAATCTATCTGCGTAATCTGTAATTTTCAAATACCACTGATTCATTTGTTTTATTTCTACTTCAGTATCTTCGTGTCGCCAACATTTTCCCTCGTGAACTTGTTCGTTCGCCAATATCGTATTACATTTATTGCACCAATTAACTGCCGCTTCTTTTTGATAAACGAGTCCTCTCTCAAACATTTTTAAGAAAATCCACTGGTCCCATTTGTAATAATCAGAATCAGCAGTATTCACCATTCGAGTCCAGTCGTAAGTTAATCCCAATGCTCTTTGCTGCTTGACGAAATTTTTAATAGAATTATTTGTATAATTTTCTGGATGTTGTCCGGCCTTTATAGCAGCATTTTCTGCGGGAAGTCCTAGGGAGTCAAATCCCATCGGGTGTAAAACATTAAATCCTTGCATTCTTTTAAATCTGGCAAAAACATCGCCAATTGTAAAGTTAAAAGCGTGACCCATATGCAATCCAGTCGCAGATGGATATGGAAACATTTCAAGGACATAAAATTTCGGTTTTTTTGATTTTTCATCTACTTCAAAAATTTTTTCTTTTTCCCATTTGTCTTGCCACTTTTTCTCAATCTTCGCAAAGTTAACTTCTTCCATTACAGTTTTATAAATTCGCCCCTTATTAAATTTAATTCTTCGAGTACTTTTTTAACATCCTCTGTTTTTACTTTAACGGAGTGTGTCCGCAATCCAATATTAAACGCATTATATTCGTTATCAAATATTCTGTAATCGTAAAGAACTGCAATAGAATTTTTGTGTCCAAACGGAGGCACTGATCCAATTTCACAACCAGTCTGTTCTAATACTTCTTCCGGTGTAGCTATTCTAATGCCGCCCTTACTCCAGCCAACTTTTGTAGCAACTAGTTTTTGATCCACCTTCCTGTCCGCGGGTACATCAACAACGACAAATTCATTTTTTCCGTTTGTGAATACAATAGCTTTTATCCCCTGTTTTAATTCAAATCCACGAGTTTTCGCCGCATCTTCACTAGTAATTACTGGCTCATGCTCTAAATATTCTGGAGATAAATCTAATCTTGCAAATATTTCTTTTATCTTATTAACTTCTTCTGTGCCCATATTTATTTTACGTAAATTTATCTTTTAAGTGTATCCATATCGACAAAGCAAACAGGTGTGCCATCTATGCCGTTTGCAAAACCAATATAATAGTTTCTATCTGCCCTTGAAAATCCAGGTTGCGGGCCATTGCAATAAGCGACTCCAACAGCTGGACTCGATGCAACAATCGCATAATAAAGTCCTTGATTAACAGGAACTTTACCATCATAAAATTCATTGAATCTCTTGATAGTTATTCTCGGAATTCTATTTGCTTCTTCGGGGCTAATTCTCCTAGCTACCATAAAAACCTCCTATTTCAGATTTAGTTAAAGAATGTTTAAGAACCATTTTCAGAGAATAGAAAAATATGGCTCTCTTTATAAGAGAGTCAAGACTAACACTAATGCTAAAACCAAACTCGTTTGTGTTAATCCTTTCATAAAAATTTTAGAGAAATGCGGTTTAAATAGTTTTCCAATATACGTCAGATAGGATTCGCTTCTTGTAATCTGCATTTTATAAAATAATTTTATGCGCAGTACGGGAATTGAACCCGTCTCTGAGCCTTGGGAAGGCTCCATACTACCGATATAC
>CAZNOS010000026.1:0-7829 GCA_964574775.1 Candidatus Woesearchaeota archaeon
AGATTTGTCAAAGCTTCCTCCGCCTCCACCGCCTCCGCCTCCTCCACCACCGCCAGAGGATGTAGATGTGACACAAACACCACAATCTGTCTGGCACGTAGAGCAGGTTTCACCCTCGCCAGAAACACAAGATGCATCTCCACAATATCCGCAATCCGGATCAGAACTATTATGATAAGTTCCCTCAAAGAAAAGAGTTCTACACGACCCAACGCAAATATCATCTGAAGTAGTATAGCATAACAAGTTCAGACTAAATAAATTTGAAACAATTCCCTGATTCAATAACTCCAAACTCCCAGTGGAATTCTCATATCCAGTTGCATAAGTATATAGCGATGTTGTTCCAGCTGTAACGCTCCCTAAATTAGTAGAATTAAAATTCAAGGTAAAGTTCAGATATGTTGAGTCTGTATTATTTAATGTTTCATTAAAGAAAGTCAAACTAGAATATGTACTTCTGTTTAAAATTTCATTTGGTAAAGTCCAATTAAACGAAACATTGTAAGCCGTATTATTTGGATTATCGGCACCAGACACGGCATTCTTTACAAATGCCGAGAAATTATAACTTCCTGGAGTTAAATAAATAGTAAATGGAGTTGTTGGACTGTCTATCGTAGATTCGAGATATGCACCAGGGGTGATAATCATCGTAGCTCTTATAGTTAAATTATTTTGTCCGTCAATATTATCTGTCCTATTTGCTACAATCGGAAAATAAGGATGTTCAATTAAAGCCGTAGTTGTTCTTGTAAATATTGCCTCAATATCTAGCGTTGCATTATCTTTCGGTCCCAACACTAGACTAGTTATAGCGCTTCCATTATGATAATATCTTAGACCACCAACTGAAGGAGTGGTGTTAGCTATTGAATATAAATAATTTGGTATACTGAAATTATTTTGTGTTGGATTAATGCTCCAATCCGCCCCGCTCGCATCCCTCGCAAATTTTATTACACATCCGCCACTATAATTTGCATCGCCAGTATTATTAATTATGATATTACCTAAAGATTTATTTTGATTATATCCGCCAGTAGTTCCTAAATTTCCGTCAGAAATATTTCCATAGTTATCTAATATACTGAATGTACAATCCCACGTAGCATTAAAAGTAGTATTGCTAGTTTGATTTGATTCTCCTAAAGAATTATTAGCCCAAATATTAAATGTATAATTATATCCAGTTTCATTTTCAGAAAGATTTAAAATTTTTCCATACTGTCCGTTAGTTAAGTTGTCTAAAGTATAATTCACGAATTCAGTTCCGTTATGCCATTGCAAGATTACAGAACTAATGTTAAAATCTGGAGAATTCGGAACACTAATATTAATTGTAATATTCATTCCTGGATCAATTCCATCAGTTGTATTCGGAGAGTATGTAAAATTCAAAAACGCTATTCTATCTTTAATGGAATAATTGCCCCACGAGGTTACATTAAATGCCGCAGTTCCAGAATTTAACGAAGTAAAATTATAACAATCCGTACATAGCACTCCGTCCTTCGCTATATACGGAGAATTTCTTAAGTCTAAATTGTAAAGAGTCACATTCGCCGTCGTATTTAATGTACTCAAATGAGTTTTTGACGAATTAAAATACGCATAATTTTCAGAAATATTTATTGCAGAACTCAAGTTTGTCCAGTCAGAACTAT
Source organism: Candidatus Woesearchaeota archaeon (assembly GCA_964574775.1). Lineage (GTDB taxonomy): Archaea > Nanobdellota > Nanobdellia > Pacearchaeales > GW2011-AR1 > CABMGO01. The sequence continues at coordinate 1,668 of CAZNOS010000026.1, forward strand.
CCATTTCAGCAGAACTCCAATCAATAATTCCTACATTATTTTTTATTATCTTTAATTTTATTTTTGAACCATACGAAGCATTTGTATCTGTAAAAGAAACTGTATAGTTTAATGTTAAGAGGCCAGCTATACCATTTATCGTACCACCGATTCCTCCAACGGAATTAATATTAATATTTGTTAAATTAAGATTCGAGTGGGTTATTGTTACGTTTCCACCAACTCCACCAGCATTTTCTAAACCCGTTCCTCCCGTCGTATTTATCGTTGTAATATTTGAAAAAGTTATAGTTACTGAACCACCAGATCCACCCCGTAGTCCACCAGATCCTCCTGCTGTTGTTATTGTGTCGGTTGTTGAATTAGCTATTATCACCAAACCACCATGACCACTCTCTGATCCAGCCGCACCCATTCCACCCATTGTATTTATTGTTGTAACATTTGAACTATTTATTGTTACATTTCCGCCAAGGCCACCATTACTACTACCGCTACTACCACCAATTGCTATTATTGTAGTTACATCCGAATTGGTTACTGTTATTGAGCCACCCATAGAACCCTGTTGCTGAATAGATATTCCGCCAGTTGTATTTATAATTATGATCCGAGAGTTGATTATGGCGATATTCCCCCCTGCACCACCTGTTTGTTCACCATCGCCACCCACAGAATTAACAATCAAAACAGTAGAATTAGTTATTGCTACGTTTCCACCCGGAGAACCAGATGAATAAGGATCTAGAGACTGTCCCCCACTTGTTGTTATGGTTGTCGCATTAGAATTAATTAGAGTTACTATTCCGCTAAAGCCAGCACCAACATATCCAAGATAATAAGCTGCATTTCCGCCCGTTGTTGTTATTGTATCAGTTGTTGAATTAATCATAGTTACAGCCCCACCACTACCACCGCTATTACCCACAACTGAGGTTTCACCAACAGCGCTAATATTTCCAAAAATAATCGTATTATTTATCGTCAAATTTGTAAATGCATTCGCGCCATCACCAACGCCATTCGCATTCACATTCCCAGTAATATTAAATCCATTTCCATTAATCGTAACATTATCCGCAGAAACAATTAAACAATCACTTGTTCCGTTAGTAATATTATTCTGTAGAGTATAGGTCCCACTCTCTGTAATGTTTCCGCAACCATTAATACTTGTATTAGAAGAATTATAGACATCTAAAGCACTTCCGAAACTAAGAAAAAATATACCAACTAATATCAACAACCATATTTTTTTTATACTTCTCTTATAGTTTCTTTCTTTTTCAATCATTTTTCACCTATTTTTTATCTTCCTTAGACATGAGTTCTTTAACTACAAAATTTTTTACAAGCTCTGCTTTTTTAATGCCGAGATTGTCTGCCATTTTCTGTAGAATTCCATCAAGCTTGTCAGACACACTTATTTTTATTTCACCCATATTTATCACCAATTACTCACCAATTGGTGAGTATATAGTAACTATTACCAGCCAAGCCACTATTTAAATCTTTTTAGCAAACAGAGAACATTTACGCCTTCTTTATTTTCATACCCTTCTTAGTTTTTCCAACAACAACAATACAGCTTCTTTCTTCCGAGCCAAGAATTTTCCACGATTTGTCTGTTTTGCGTAGCTCTTTCAAAATCTTTTTCGCATATTCATTTACTTCATTAAACCACGGCATTTTATCGTATCCCATTCTTGCCCGAGCGTGCCCAATCGATGTGTATCCCTTAATGTGCACAAAATTTGGTTGTGCCTTATTTATCATCTCGGCATATTGTGGAACAAGTTCGTCAGTCATATTAGTCAATCCATTTAGTGCAACATATCCCTCCTTTCCAGGACGCACGAGTGTTAATCTTATACATCGTCTGCATTTTCCCTTAAGTTTAGCAATAATTTCTAATGTCTCATTAAATTTTTCCCATGCATCTTTTTTTGCGGAATTGTGCCATTTATTAAAAAGTTCTTTATTCGGAGCATTTGTAGAAATTGTTAGTTGAGTAGGCAGATTGCCTTCTTCGACAAGTTTTAAAATTGCTTCCGGATTTTGTCCGTTTGTAACTAAAAATGTTATTATTTTTCTTTTTCTTAATAATTGAATCATCTCCCCAAGTCGGGGATATAGAGTTGCCTCACCAGTTAAAGAAAATGTAAATAAGGACGGAAGAAGTGCATCCTGAAATTTTTCCATCAAAGTTTTACTGTTTCCACCGAATCCCATAAGTAATTTCTTCCTTTCTTCAAACAAGCCATTAATAATTTTTTTAGGATCTTCAGGGTTTTCTACTTCATTCGCAATTGAATACTCCGTATTTCTCCAGCAATGCACACACTTATTTTCACAATTAAATAAAGAAACGCTAGCCTGACAACAACGATGAGATTCTATTCCGTAAAATTTTTCCTTCCAACAACCGCTTTTTCCACGAAGAGAATTTTTTGTCCAGTGGCAAACTTGAACAGCACTATGCTCTCCGAAAATGCCATATTTTTGTTTTTTTAAATCACGATAAATATCTGTCTTTTTCATAAAATAAAAAAGAAAATAAAATATTATAAACCTATCATTTTAAGATAAATTAAAATAAAGAAATTATCCACGCCAAAATCATTGCTAAAAATATTAATCCAATTAATCTCGTTGCCCATTTAAAAGATTTTTCGGCAATATTTTTATCTTTCACCAATATTAATATAGCTAAATAGAAGAATCTTCCACCATCCAAAATCCCCAATGGCAACATGTTAAACAAACCAACGAACAAATTAATCATCATAATCCACCACAATAAATTATAGATATAGTAAGCAAAATCGGCATTATAACGAGGTTCGTAATAAACAGAGCTGTCTCTAAAAGATGTAAATTTAGACACGAATTTTCCAATTATTCCGCTAGATTGTTTCGGCGAACTAACAATACCAACAAACCCACGACTAGAATTTAGGGGATTTTCAGTAAGCGTGATGCTATAATTTTTTAAGTTTCCATTAGTTAAGGTCGTAATCAATAAAATATCTCCGGGACGTTTGTCTTGCAGGTAGAAAGAAATATCTTCCCTGGTTTTTACTTTTTGATTATCTATTCCTACAATCACGCCAGTAATATTATTTCTTATGGCGGGTGCATCTTCATAGAGCAAAACATATTGTGCGTCCGCATTGTTCAAATTAGCATAGAAGCTAGAGGAATTTCCAGAATATAAATAAGTTTTATTTCCAACAATTATTTCAGTCAGCCCACCAATGGTATTTCCTACGCCAGAGATTTCACTAACATTAATAGCGTTATACGCGAATCCATCGAAAATATATCCAGCCGGATAATATGAGGCATAAAAGAATAAAACTAATATAAAAAAGAAAATTAGCGCGAATAAAATATTTGCAAAAACTCCTGCAGCTAAAACGACCATCTGATCAAAGTTTTTCTTTTTTCTAAAATCTTTATCGTCCTGTTCAACGAATGCACCGAGTATAGGTCCCAAAAAGGCAAACCCAGTAGATTTTATTTTAGTCTTAAATAATCTCATATATATTCCATGTGAAAACTCATGCACAACAGCGACAATAATTAGCGCAATTAAAAAATAAGTAAAATAAAATGGAGGCATCAGGCTCTCAACTCCGAATATTTGCGGGAAGTATGGAATTAACGGCATTACAGGGGGTGCCTTAATTATCTGAGAAATCTGCGGAAATGAAATATAAATATATACAGTTTGACAAAGTAGGTAAATCATAGTCGCCATAAGTACGAATCCAAGAATTACAATAGGATATTTTAGCACGTGTAAGAATTTGGAATATTTTTTACTAAACTTCTCTATTTCCATCATTCCCCATTTTGTTCTATACATATACATCCAACCATCTCTTTGAAGATTTTTTTTCCTAGAATACAAAAACCAAAATACAGCAATGCAGAATAATGTCAAAAATATCAAATCATAAATCATCACTTTTTCCATAATCAAGAAAACAAAATGTCTTTTATAAATCTACTTACCTCTATCAAACAACTTAATAAAAACTTCGGCAGGAGTACTATCGTTGATATATATAACATTTGGAAATTCCCCAATTGTTTTTTTGCGATAAGGGTTTGCATAGTTTTCAATATAAAAAGTAGTGTCAGGATGCCCCTGGATAATTTGCCTTATTTGTCCCCAGCAATGATGATTTTCTGGGCACCATTCTTCTTTGTCGCATGTATCTAACCATGCTAACTTTTCCAATCTTGGGAAAGGGGGTTTTTGTTTACATAAGCAATCATAAAGCCCGGGCTGAATTCCGCAAGATGCGATAATTCCGACTAGTCTGATAGCGTCCAAGCGTCTAGATTTATCTGTCTCAATTCGACTAGCATATATTTGTATTATTTTAGTCATTTATTTTCTATCACACTCTAGAATTATTTCTTTCTAATCGTTCTGAAGTCCTTACCCTTACATTTCCTGCATGAAACTTTTCCAGATAAAATCTTCAAAGGCTCTAGCTTCATCTTTTGACTACATCTTTTACAAATGAACATATTTTTAAAAAGTCTATTTTGTGCTGCAGGTATTTTTGTTGCCATTATATTCCAATCCTTTTAATTATTTTAATTCCTTCCATATCCCAATATTCTATATTCATGCCGTCTGTTATTTGTCCAGCAAATTCTTCAGGTATTGTTAATTCAAAATTTTCAAAACTATCAGAATCCATAACACTCACACCATTAGGTGTAACAGAAAGAACCTGCGCTCTTCTTTTATCGATCATTGGAATTTCTACTCTGTCTGTACCAGGCATCATTAAACATTTCTTCTTTCCACTAACAACACCAACGGCTTCAAATCTACATTTATGTGCACCATGTTTTCCAGTTTTAGAAACATCAACACTTTTGATAACACAAGTTTCACCATCAAATAAAGCAAAGCTTCCAACTTTCAATTCAGTTGCATCTACAATCTTTAATACCATAACCTGCAAAAAATCCGAGCATTTATAAATCTTCCTTATTAGCAGAATTTATGGTCAGTGTTGCAAAGAATGATTTCATAGAGTTGGAATTTGTAGGAAGAATTAAGGACACAAAAGAAATATTCGATACGAATTCTAAAACAGAAATAGAAAAGAATAAACTTAATTTTCCATCAAAGCCATATATTATTTGTGTTGGCAAAGGTATGTCAATCGCTGGTTTAGATAAAGCGCTAGAGGGCAAGGAAGTTGGAAAAGATTATGAATTAGAACTTAATCCGGAAGAAGCGTTCGGCAAAAGAAATCCGGCAATGGTAAGAATGATTCCGTTGAAAGTTTTTATAGAACAAAAAATTATGCCACAAAAAGGAATGCAACTATCACTCGATGGAACGATTGTGAAAGTAGTTTCTATTTCAGGCGGAAGAGTTTTGGTAGATTTTAACAATCCATTGTCTGGGAAGGTAGTAATCTATACATATAAAATATTAAGAAAAATTGAAGATCAAAATGAGAAGGTAAATGCATTGCAGGATTTCTTTTTTAGAAAAAGATTCGATTTTACAATAAATGATAAGGAAGTTTTATTTAAAGTCGAGTCGCCAACGATAAAATTTATAGAAATGATGGCAAAGCCATTTGAGGATATTTTAGGCTTAAAAATAAAAGTGGAAATAACAGAAAAGAAAAAAGAAGAAAAGGGTGAAGTGGGGAAAAATGAGTCCGCTACCAAAAGCTAGATATCTGGACGGCAGAATTGTGGGCTATGAAACAGAGCATTTGGAATTTCAAGAGGTATTAAGAAAACCAAGGACATCTGTTTTTCAGATTAATTCTAAATACGATGGTGGTTATCTTGGCAAAGTTCTTTGGTATGGTAGATGGAGTCAATATGTTTTCGAACCTCACCAGTCAGAATCCAATTCATATATTTGGAGTCGCAACTGCTTAACGGATTTAACAAGCTTTTTAGGGCAACTTAAGGAAGACAGAGAAAAATATTTAAGAAAAATGAGAGAAGAAAAAACGACTGAGGCTAAAGCATAATAATTCTTTTGTATAAATATTGCAAAACATAAGCTATGTGAATTTATCACATAAATACTTATAAATCCTGAATATATGAAAAAAATATGGGAATATTAGGTGATGAAAATTTTAATCCTCGAGATCAAATAGA